>DATIPL010000694.1:0-1568 GCA_035471965.1 Gammaproteobacteria bacterium | reverse complement strand
CAAGCGAGGAGTCAGATGATCGTCACCACCAATCGCATCCCCGTCGCCGCCGGACACGAGATCGACTTCGAGGACCGCTTCAAGCACCGGGTTCACCTGGTTGACAGGGCGCCGGGTTTCATCCGCAATGAAGTGCACCGGCCGAAATCTATGTGCTTCGATCACGACTCCGGGGAGTGGCGCCACGATCCCGAGGCCCGGGGTTATTACGAAATCAAGACCTGGTGGCGCTCTTTCGAAGATTTCGTTGCCTGGACGAAAAGCGAGGCATTCGCCGAGGCCCACCGCAGCCGCCCTCCCAAGGAAATGTTCGCGGGTCCCAGTATGCTCGAGGTGCACGAAGTCTTTACCAGCACCGACTTGGAGGTCTAGAGACCGATCCGGGTCGACTCGACGAGTCCGCATCGAGCGTCGATTTTTTTGATAAAGCGACTCCATACCGCGCATCGCGCTGCATTATCAGAAGCCGGCCCGGGCACATGTGAATCGGAAGCAGCGATGCGCGAACATGCAATGAAGCGCGATCGCCGTGTTCTTGTCTTCGGATCGGGCGCCGCTGTCAACTTCTCCCGGACCTGCCGGCTGGACGGCACTGAGATGCCAACGCCCATGGACGGGTCGACGTCCGGGCCGTTTCCAACGACTTCGTCGTGCGGATCAGGTGGCGGGTGATGATGGCGGCGATAATGTTGCCGGGCGCGACGGCCACGATTCTTTTCCGTCATTGCGCCGCCTTCGGCGCCCGGTAATGATGCCAGCCCACCATGATCGCGAATGAAGCCAGAACCAGGTGAAAAATCGACGGCAGCGGACGGTCAAACCAGGTGTGTCCCCGGATTAACATCGCGCCCAGGACCAGTCGCGCGAACATTACTCCCGAGTACAGGCCACCGAAGCAAAGCAAGGCCATTCCCAAAGGACGCGAGGCGCGCACGCGGCCGATGGAAAATCGAACCGCAATGGCACTCATTACGAACAAGATCAATATCTGGAAAAACAGCAGCCAGGGGTAGGACAAAGTTGCGCTGTGCCATGCATCGAAAGCCGGCAGCCAGTCCCACACCCGCGCGAGCGGCTGGGCGACGACACGAAAAGTGAACAAGCAGGTGAGCAGCCACAACCAGGGCGCTAATCTTGCTGCCGGTTCGGACTTCCGCTCACTGTTTTGGCAACCCACGGAGCAACATCCTCGTGCGCCACGGGTTCCGACCGCGGTTCGTATTCATCGCATGCGGAAGCCTACGGGAGGAGTCATTTTCCGCGCGTCGCGCGTCACGCACCGCGGAACAGCCGCTCAGCTTGGCAGCTCGTGCATGGAGACGTCCAGATGGAGCGAGTCAGCGATGAGATTCAGCGCCCGCTGAACCTCCCGGCTGTCGAGCTGCATCGGCAAGCTCACCCTGATATCGGCCCGGAATGTACGCCGGCTTCCCTGCGTGACTTCCAGGCGCTGATGATGAAACTCGTCGATATTCAGGTGATTTTTTGACAGGATTCGAGAGAGCCCGAGCACGATACCCGGTTTGTCGGGTCCCGAAACTTCGATCGCAATCTGCCTTTCGTTGTGC
>DATIPL010000693.1:0-3384 GCA_035471965.1 Gammaproteobacteria bacterium | reverse complement strand
GCAGGCGATTCTGACATTGCCCCGGCAGATGAGTTCTTGGTCGCTGCGGGTGACCTTCTGGATCAGGTCGAGGTACGACCGCCCCATGCGGTCCACCTCCACGCTCACGATAAGCGTGTCGTTGAAAAGCGCCGGCTTCCTGTATTCGAGGGCAAGCTTCGCCACCGTGAACAGCACCCCGTCCCGGTCCTTCAGGTCGGGAAGCTCGAAGCCGAAGCTTCGCAGCCACTCGGTGCGGGCGCGCTCCATGAACTTGAGATGGTTGGCGTAATAGACGATGCCGGCGGCGTCGGTGTCCTCGTAGTACACACGCACCGGGAAGATGAAGGTGTTCGCTGACAAAACCGTTTCCGTGTCTGCGAAGTCCTTTGCGTATCCGATACGCCGCGTGATGCGCACGAGGGCGTCATTTCCCCGCGAACAGATCGCGCACGGCCTGATCCACGGCGATCGCCGGCGGCTCCATGCCGAAGTGCAGCCAGGCGCTGCGGGTGGCGACGCGGCCGCGGGGCGTGCGCATCAGGTAGCCCTGCTGGATCAGGAAGGGCTCGAGCATGTCCTCGATGGTGACGCGCTCCTCGCCGATGGCGGCAGCCAGGTTGTCGATGCCCACCGGTCCGCCGTCGAACTTCTGCAGCACCGCCATCAGGAGCTTCCGGTCCATGACGTCAAAGCCTTCCCCGTCCACGTCCAGCATTTTCAGCGCCTTCTCGGCGATGTCGGCGCTGATGCGCCCGTCGCCTTTGACCTCGGCGTAGTCGCGCACCCGGCGCAGCAGCCGGTTGGCGATCCGGGGCGTGCCGCGGGAGCGCTGCGACAGCTCCACCGCCCCGCCGGCGGTGAGATCCACCTCGAGGATGCGCGCCGATCGCTCCAGGATCCGGGCCAGATCGCCCTCGTCGTAGAACTCGAGCCGCTGCACGATGCCGAAGCGGTCGCGCAAAGGCGAGGTCAGCATGCCGGCCCGGGTGGTGGCCCCCACCAGGGTGAAAGGCGGCAGCTCCAGCTTGATGGAGCGCGCCGCAGGACCCTCGCCGATGACGATGTCGAGCTGGTAGTCCTCCATCGCCGGGTAGAGAATTTCCTCCACCACCGGGTTGAGGCGATGGATCTCGTCGATGAACAGCACGTCCCGGGGTTCCAGGTTGGTGAGCAGCGCGGCGAGATCGCCGGATCGCTCCAGCACCGGCCCCGCGGTCTGGCGCAGGTTGACGCCGAGCTCGGCGGCGACGATGTGGGCGAGGGTGGTCTTGCCCAGTCCCGGGGGCCCGAAGATGAGCAGGTGGTCCAGGGCCTCGCCGCGATTGGCGGCGGCGGTGATGAAGATCTCCATCTGCTCGCGCACCGCGTGCTGGCCGACGAACTCGTCCAGTTTTTTCGGCCTCACGCTGCGCTCGATGGCGGCGTCGTGGGCGCTCGCCGCAGGCGAGACCAGTCGTTCCGTGTCCATTAACCTTCAGTCAGCCTAAAAAATCCCTGTGCGCGGCGCGTTTCGCCGGGGTGGCGCCGTCATTGTGCGCCCGGCTCGTGGAAGCTCTGCGGCCCCCATCCGGCCGATTTCGGTTTCAACCGGGGCAAATCGAGGCAACTCCCCCTTCCGGTCCGGCTAAATCACCGGACCCTGTCTCAAAATTCGCGGGCGCAGGCGAGACAAGGCGAAAACACGCGAGAAAGCGCAGTGTACACGCCGGTAAATGAGCATTTCGAGCCTGTTTTCAACGCCGTATCGGCAAGCGCAGCAGTTTTCAGACACGGTCTACTTTACCAACGACTGTAAAGCCAGTCGCACGATCTCTTCACACACCAGCCCCTCGCTGGTCACCGCCCGCACCCGCTGGCTCGCTTCCTGGGGCTTGAATCCCAGGGACACCAGCGCGCTCACCGCCTCGCTCACCGGATCGGCCGCAGGCGGGAGGGGGGCGACGCCGGGAACCGCCGCGGCGACGCCGCCGTCCGCCCGGTCCAGGCGGTCGCGCATCTCGATCACCAGCCGCTCGGCGGTTTTCTTGCCGATACCCGGGAGCCTGGAGAGGCTCTGCGTATCGTTCTCGAAGACGCAGCGGGAAAAGGCGTTGGCGTCCATGCCGGAGAGAATGGCCAGCCCGATCCTGGCGCCGACGCCGCTCACCCGAAGCAGCATGCGGAACACGTAGCGGTCGCGGCGCAGCGAAAAGCCGTAGAGAGGGTGCGCGTCCTCGCGCACCACCTGGTGGGTGTAGAGCTTCACCGCATCGCCCAGGGCCGGCAGCGTGTAGAAAGTGGTCATGGGCGCTTCCAGCTCGTAGCCCACGCCGTTCACGTCCACCAGCAGATAGGGCGGATGCTTTTCCTTCAGCGTGCCGTCGATCCAGCCGATCATGGGACTCTCGCCGTCATTGCGCCGGCCATGCGCCGTCTCGTCTGCGACACGTGGGCGTGGCACACCGCCACGGAAAGCGCGTCGGCGGCATCCGTGGCCGGCGCCTGTTCGAGCTTGAGCAGCACCCGGATCATGTGCTGGATCTGCTCCTTGCCGGCGTGGCCGCGGCCGGTGACCGCCTGCTTGACCTCGTTGGGGGAGTACTCGAACACCTCGATCTGCTGAGTCGCCGCGGCCAGAAGCGCGGCGCCCCGCGCCTGGCCGAGCTTCAGCGCCGAGGTCACGTTGCGGTGCACGAACACCTTCTCTATGGCGAGCTCATCGGGCGCGTGCTCGGCGATGATGCGGCCCAGGCCATCGAAGATGCGTTTCAGGCGCAGGGCGAAGTCGTCGCTCCCGGCGTGGATCAGGCCGCAGTCGAGAAAGCGCACCTCCGCGCCGGTCGCTTCCACCAGGCCGTAACCGGTCAGCCGCGATCCCGGATCGATGCCTAAGATCCGCACCGGTTGCGCCGCGCTCAGCATGACGGAATCCAAGGCGCAGGTTTGCCGGCGCAATACGCTGCGCTATTGCGCCCTGCGGTCTGGTGACGCCACTGGCCTGTAGGAGCGCGCTTGCGCGCGAATTTTTCACTGGATTCCCGCTTTCGCGGGAATGGCGGCAGATGTGCTCGACTGCTCCTGTGATCATCACTCCCGTAGGAGACCGCTTGCGCGCGAACTGAATCGGATGAATTTACCGATTTCGCCGACAGGCATCGCAGACCATTCTGGTGACGCCCAAAGCAGGTGGGAGCGGGCGAGAGCTCGCGAATGAGCCCCTGAAATGTGAAAAACGGGGCTTCGCCCCTTTTTTCAGGTTTGTTCAACTGGATTCCCGCTTTCGCGGGAATGACGGGATAGCCATGCAGGGTGCGCCGCGCGCACCAATTGTTAAGTCTGCCTGAATCGGATGAATTTATCGATTTCGCCGACAGGCGTCGCGGACCATTCTGGTGACGCCCAAAGCTTGTGGGAGCGAGCGAG
>DATIPL010000692.1:0-5022 GCA_035471965.1 Gammaproteobacteria bacterium | reverse complement strand
GAAAAGTATCACGGCCGACTATCGGCTTACCCCAAGACTTTCCGCCCCTGAGCTTAAATGAAGTGCGAAGCCGATCACCGAACGAGAAAGATACTCCGCCGGATACGAACTGCCTGTTTTCGGTAAACAGCTCGAGGTTCCCCCAGGTGCGAAAGTTGCCGAAACTCTTGCCGGCGGCGAAGGCTAGCCAGGCTTCGTCGTCCGCGGAGCCGGGGCCGCTCTCGGGTCTGAAGCGTCGCCAGTTGAGCGAGAAATCGATTGCGTCGATTATCAGGTCCGATCCTGTTCTGGCTCTGAGGATCTCGGTATTCTCGACGCTCTCATCGCGCAACGGACTCCAGAACAAAGCGACGTCATTTCGCTCCTCGGTAACGCTCTCTCCCTGGGCGTTGTCAAAGCCGAAGGGATATCGCGCATAGCGAGTACCAATGCTCTTCCTTTGAAAGAGCCCCTGCAGGGCAACGAAATCGCTGTCGAAGGAATATCGAACGCCCGCGTCGAACATGTAATCGCCGGAGACGTCATGGCCGCCGGTCTCCAATCCGAGCTGAAAGTCACTCACCCCGGCGAAAATGTCCGGCTTGAGATAGTTGGGCCAGAGGCTTTTGAGCGGATCGTAGGCCCGCGGCGCGATCGCCGGCGTCGCGGTGCCTTCGACGCCGCCGGTCTCGGCGAGATACCGCGGTTTGAGATCTTCCGATGGCGCGCGCTCGTAGCTGAGCAGTCGCCATCCGTTTGCCGTGAGCTCCAGATACCTCCCGCCCCTGGGCAGCAACGCTCCGTGACGGGCGGAGGTGATGGGTGAGTCGTCCGCCTGGTGAATCTGGAATTTGCCGGTCGAATTCGACGCCCACACGAGCGTTTCCCCCTCCCACCACGGGTCCAGCTCGATTGAGGGTGAATCCGTCAGCCGGCGCCAGATGCCGTCATAAACCCAGATGTCCCAGTTGCCTCGAAGGTTCGCCGCCACTGCGATCTGGCCCCGATCGTTTCGAACGGGGCCGGAAACCTGAATCACACCGGCGGGCGCCGGGATCTTTATTACCGAATCCAGATGGGCTTTACGCACCCGCCTCAGTCCGCCAAAGCCGTCATCGGGGAAGACGACTATCCAGCTCTCGTGACCCCGACGTGCGACGGCAACGCGTCCTGGGCCCGGGTCCCAGAGGGAGTAAAGCTCCATGGAGCTTTCGATTCTCTCTCCATAGCGGTAGATGCTCGAAGTGCCGGAATACTCGGATATCCATAGCGTGCCGGAGGCATCGACGTATCCATACCTGCCGCGCTGCCCGACGCGCAGCACGCCAGGGAATACGCCGGCGTTGTTCCAGTAGACCGAGGGTGAGGTCCAATAACCGCTGATCAAAAAACCGGGGAAGGCGTCGCTGCGCCTCGGATGAAGCGCCTGAAACTCACGCCACAAGGCGGCAACGGTCTTCCCGAAGACTCCTCTCGCTTTCAGATCGATCTCGAACGGGACGATGCCGCGTCCGTGGGCTTGCAGAAACTGGAGGATCTTGTTCCAGCCGTATCGTCGATAAAGCCATTCCAAGAACGGCCGGCCGAAAATTCGGTGGGCGTGATAGCCCGGCCAGATTTGCGGATGGTGACTGATGACGTCGAGGTCGGGGACGGGCGCCGCGGCAAAAATGCTTTCGCCAACCGGGTCCTGAAGCTTCTTTTCTCGGTACAGCGAGTACAGCAGGCTGCAGATGCCATCGTCCACCCAGGGCGGAAGAACGCGGTTGGGGGAGATAATCTCGCCGAATCCCTTGTGCAACACGCCCGGGATGCCGGACCGAATTGAAAAAATGCCCTGCAAGCACAGGCCCTTGAACATGAAGTACGCCCAGGGATCGGCTTCCGTGTAACCGTCCTCCAGCACGCCAGGTGCTCGAATTGGAATGCGGATCTCCTTGTGAGGAATGACGCGAACCTTCACCTCGGGGGCATCCAGCCGGTCGTCGAGAATCACATGCAGGGGCGGTCGTACCGGCAACCCCTTATCGGACAGAAAGGTGAGCATGGCCGGAAGCGGCTGGCTGAATTCGGCGACCAGCCCGGCCTCGTGCTTCGGAAAGTAAAGGTGAAACCCTTCCTTTTCCACCATCTGTAATGCCGATGCATTGCTGCTCAGCAGAAAGAGGAATGCCGCGGAATATGCAGGTGCGCGAATCATTCAATCAAAACAGAACCAGTGCTCGTTTTGTTCGCATCAATCAACCTCCACTCGGGGAGCCGAGCACACTCGCGGCCAGCCAGGTAGGGTGCAGTCTAGGCCAAGCGGCAGGGATTGCACGAACGGCATAAACTCCCGCCTGCGCACCGAGACGCCGGTAGAAGCGTCGTCCCTGACGCAAATTACAACTGAGGCGGGAAAGGACGGCGTGCGTTGGGATTTCCGGTGCGCCGAATGTCTCGTCTTCCGCGAAAAGCTTCAGCGGACCGAAGAGCCATGGACTCGCTTCACGACATGCCGTGACTGAGAGTGTGGTCCACCTTCCTCCGAGGGATTCGCCTTTCTTTTCCGACGACCGCCACCTGAATTCAGACTTGGGCGACGTCGTCGTGACGACGTGACCCCTGCCCCCGTCGGAGACCGGATTCGGCACTGGAGCGGATTTCGAGCTGGACGAGTCGAACACGCTTCCAGCGACGGCCAAGGGAACTGGCGGAGGGGGAGGAATTCGATCTTCCGGAGCTCTGCGCGTCAACGGTTCTCAGGGTGAGTCCTGATCCGGTGCACCTGCTCCTGCGTTGACGCTGGCAAGCCAAATCCTGCCGGTTTGGGATCGGACGCCTTGCGTTCAATTGGTGCTGCAGACGTCCCGTGTTTCCGAGCTTGTCTGCAAAAAATTTGCAGCTCTCGCCGGGAAAGAGAAAAGCTCCCCGGCCCGATGAAGCACCGAAACCTATGGCGCGGACTTAGAGCCGGGAGAGCTGCTCAGCCGGCGCCGACCAGCATTCGATGCAGCACCGCCATCTGCGCCAGCATGCGATTCCGGGCCTGGTGAGTGACGGCGCTGCGCGCGCCGTCGAGAATCTCGTCTTCCACCTCGACCCCGCGCCGCACAGGCAGGCAATGCATATAGCGGCACTGCGCGTGCGCGCCCGCGAACCACCGCTCGTCGACGCGCCACGAGGGAAACTTGCGCCGCTGCGTGCTGTCGGCGACGCGGTCCCCATAGTGCGCCGTCGACACCCACGATCGCGCGTACACGACGTGCGCGCCCGCGAGCGCCGCGTCTCGTTCTTCGCTCTCCCCCACCGAGCCCCCGGAGATTCGCGCCGCGGACCGGGCCCTTTCCATGAGCGCATCGGGCAACCCGAACCCCTCCGGGCGCAGCACCGTGACATCCATGCCGCGCATCGCCGCCATGTGCAGCACGGCGCCCGGGACCGACAGCGGCAGCGGATCCGGGTGATAGGCCCAGCTCAGCACGAATTGCCCGCCGCTCGCCGGGACGCCGAGATCGTCCATGGTCTTCCAGTCCGCGAGCACCTGGCACGGATGGTTCGCTGCCGACTCCATATTGATGAACGGGGTGTCGACGAGGGCGGTGAGCGAGCGGAACCGGCTGTCGGCGAGATCATCGTCGATGTTTTTCAGCTCCGCCGGCGCGCGGATGCCGATCGCGTCTCCGTAGGAGGCGATCACCGGCACCGCCTCGTGGATGTGCTCCGCCGCGACCCCGTCCATGACGATGCCCGAGCGCGTCTCCAGACCGTGGATAGACATCTCCGGTGAGACCACGAAGGCGCCGCCGCCAAGCCGCGTCATCGCCGCCTGAAAGGACGTGAGGGTGCGCAGCGAACGGCTCAGGAACAAAAGCGCAAGCACCTTGCCCGCAAGGGCCCGCGGCTCGGGACGCTCGTCGAGCCGCCCGGCCAGCGCCAGCAGATCCGAGATTTCCTCGAGCGTGAAATCGGCGAGATCGTTGAACCCCTTCACGTATTCTCCCCCTGGGTACCATCAGCCCACGTTTGCGTCTTTCGGGGCTCGCGTGCGCCACCGTCCAGGCAAATATAGTCCCCTTCCCTTCAAACGAGAGCGGCCGGCACATCGGCCGACCGCTCCTGTTTGGCGGAGAGCGAAGAATTGTCTCGGGTACCTCCCTGTACCCTCGCCCTTCGGGCGCACTGCGCGAGACAAAATCGGCAATCCTGCCGATTGTTCCAACACGGAGCCCAATCCAAAGCCCTCTCACCACCACTTCAAAGAGCCGACCTGCGGTCGACTCGTTAAACCTGGCGGAGAGGGAGGGATTCGAACCCCCGGACCCTTGCGGGTCAACGGTTTTCAAGACCGCCGCTTTCGACCACTCAGCCACCTCTCCGAAGGGCCGAGGAGCATAGCCCAATCCTTCGTCACAGGCGAAATACAGCGGCGTCAGGCGGCCGTGCCGGACGGGCGTCGCGTCAGAGCCCTCGAGCCTGGCTCCATTAATCTTTTGTCATATTCTTGCGGTGGGGGGCACCTCAGGTATGATCGTCCGCAACTTGCTTGAAAATCCGCGGTCTGACCCCCATAGTAGGATCGTGAAAAAATTCTTTAATTTCAGGAGGTTTTGACAGCGATGAGCACACCTGAACTGGTCCGGACCCGAGCGGTTGAGTCGGCCCTTGCGACCAACAAGCTGATTCGGAATACGTACACGCTGCTTTCGATGACGCTGCTGTTCAGCGCGCTGACGGCCGCAGTCTCGGTGTGGCTGCGCATGCCCCCGATGACCTATCTGCTGGGGCTGGGCGGCGCGTTCCTGTTGATCTGGCTGGTGCTGCCCCGCACCGCGAACTCGACCTCAGGACTCGGCGTGGTCTTCGCCATCACGGGCCTGCTGGGCTTCAGCCTGGGTCCGCTTCTGAGCGCCTACCTCGCGCTCGCCAACGGACCGCAGATTGTCGGCATGGCTTTCGCCGGGACCGGCGTCATTTTTCTCGGCCTGTCCGGCTACGCGCTCACCACCCGCGAGGATTTCAGCTTCATGGGTGGCTTTCTGATCACCGGTTTCCTGGTGGTGC
>DATIPL010000691.1:0-10796 GCA_035471965.1 Gammaproteobacteria bacterium | reverse complement strand
CGTGACTCGAATCCGGCTGCGAAGCGGGGTGCGCAACGGAAGCTCTGGCCTAAGCTTTACCTGAGAGCGGCAGCGTGCGCTTTACGAGAGCAAACCGATGAGGAACCCGGAAACCGGGCGTGCCGGTCAGGCGGCGCGCTTTCTCGAATGGCTGACCGTCGCCACGGCGGAGGCCCAAGCGGACGCTCTCCGCGACGACGGCCTGTCGTTGATCGAGTTGGCCGAGCTCGCCTGCGCCTATGCCGAGCGGGCCTTCGAGCGCGCGGGCGGCCCGCAGCGGGCAAAGTCCCTGGACTGTCGGCGCGGCTGCGATTACTGCTGCCATCTGCCGGTGGAGACGTCCCGCGCGGAGGCGTCGCGGGCGCTGGAGTTCGCGCGGGAAAACCTGAACGCGGCGGAGTTCAGAGATTTGAAACACCGCATTCGCGAGGCCGCCGCGGCCTACCCGCTGTCGCCGCAGCGCCCCCCGGCGGAGAACCCGCGCTGCCCCTTCCTCGAAGACTCCGCGTGCCGGGTCTACCCTGCGCGGCCCCTGGCCTGCCGCGGCTGGAACTCCAGGGACGCATCCGCCTGCCGCTCGGCCCATGAGCGCGGCGTCAGCGAAGTCACGGTGCCGGTGGACAGCCGCATCCGCGGCGTTTTTGCCAACGCCTCGGAAGCGTTGCTGCGGGGCTTGACCCACACGCAGCGGGACGGACCAACGCATCTGGTGCCGGCCCTCGCAGCGCTGATCGTTCTCGAGCGCGGCTGAACCGCGTTTATCCACAGCGCTCTTCGCGCGGGCAGAAAACATTTTTTCGCGTCTGCGGCGCGGTCCCGCGGAGGTTTTCCGGCGGCGCTGGAAACCTAGATCAGGAAGGCACAAGTTATCCACAGGTTATGAGCCGATTGCTCACCACTAAAACACAATATCTTGAGTTCAGCGGAGTACTTGACTACATTCCCTAGTGGTGTAGACTCCCTTTCGGCGCTGCGAATCGCGCCTCGAAGGCAGTTCGCCTTCATCTATAACGACGAGGGGAGGAAGTCAGGGGGATGCTGCCGTGATTCGGCGAGTCGGTGTCTTTTTCTCGGCGGGAAACACTCCTGCCGCCCGGCAAATCCAATCCAGCACAAGCAGCGCTCCCGAGGCCGGATCGCTATCCCAGGTACGGGATGCGGCGTGGTGTTGACGCACCGTGCCGTGTTTTCTGATCCGGCTGCCTTCGTTTGGTTCAACGACGGTAATTGGAGCTTGCCAGGAGCGGCGGGCCTGACCGGGGCTACAGGCGCGGAGACATAACAACAGCATGAAAGTCGCCCATCAAAAATTCACCAACGAGCTCGCTCCGGCAGATCCGGGCGAAATTCCGCTTCAGGCCGCGTCCGAAGACATCTGGGACAAGAAATACCGCCTGAAGCAGAAAGACGGCAACGTCATCGACAAGTCCATCGATGACACATTCAAACGCGTTGCGCGCGCGCTCGCCGATGTCGAGACCACCTGGGAGAAGCAGGACCGGTGGTATCAGCGTTTCCTCTGGGCGCTGCGCAAAGGCGCCGTGCCCGCGGGGCGCGTGATCTCCAACGCGGGCGCGCTGGAGCACAAGCCGGCGACCTCCACCATCAACTGCACCGTGTCCGGCACCGTGCGCGATTCCATGGACGACATACTGGACAAGGTGCACGAGGCGGGGCTGACTCTGAAGGCCGGCTGCGGCATCGGCTACGAGTTCTCGACCTTGAGGCCCAAAGGCGCTTATGTCTCCGGCGCCGGCGCCTACACCTCCGGCCCGCTGTCCTTCATGGACATCTACGACAAGATGTGTTTCACCGTGTCGTCCGCCGGCGGTCGACGCGGCGCGCAGATGGCCACCTTCGACGTCGGTCATCCCGACGTCATGGATTTCATTCGCGCCAAGCGCGAGAACGGCCGCCTGCGCCAGTTCAATCTCTCGCTGCTCATTACCCGCGAGTTCATGGAAGCGGTGCGCGCCGACGACGAGTGGCAGCTCGCGTTTCCGGTGACCCGGCGCGAGGTGGACGAGGAAGGGTTGTCGCTGGACGACCCGGACAGCATCACCTGGCGCAGCTGGCCGGCGCCGGAAAGCTATGTCCGCCGGGACGACGGCAAGGTCGCCTGCAAGGTGTACAGGACCATTCGCGCGCGGCGCTTGTGGGACATGATCATGGCGTCCACCTACGACTACGCCGAGCCGGGGTTCATCCTGATCGACGAGATCAACGAGATGAACAACAACTGGTTCTGCGAGACCATCCGCGCCACCAATCCCTGCGGCGAGCAGCCGCTGCCGCCCTACGGCTCCTGCCTGCTCGGCTCGGTGAACCTGACGAAGTTCGTGCTCGATCCCTTCACCGACCGGGCGCGCTTCGACTGGGAGGCGTTCAACGAGACCGTGGCGGTCTTCACCCGCATGCTGGACAACGTGGTGGAGATCAACGGCCTGCCCCTGGACCCGCAGCGCGAGGAGATCTTCAGCAAGCGCCGCCATGGCATGGGTTATCTGGGACTGGGCTCCACTTTGACCATGCTGTGCATGAAATACGGCTCGCAGGAGTCGCTGGAGTTCACCGAGCGGGTCTCCCGCGAAATGGCGGTGACCGGCTGGCGCGCAGGGCTGGAGCTGAGCCTGGAGAAGGGCCCCGCACCCGTTCTGGAAGAAACATTCGAGGTCACAGAGGACATGCTCCGCCTGCGCCCGGAGATGAAAGCCGACGGAATCGAGGCCGGCGACCGCGTGCCGGGCAAGGTGCTGCACGCCAAGTACAGCCGCTTCATGCAGCGTCTGGCCGAGGTGGAGCCGGAGCTGGTGGACGCGCTCGCCAACCAGGGCGCGCGATTCACCCACCACACCTCCATCGCGCCTACCGGAACCATCTCGCTTTCGCTGGCCAACAACGCCAGCAACGGCATCGAGCCGAGCTTCGCTCACCACTACTCGCGCAACGTGATCCGCGAAGGGAAGAAGACCAAGGAAAAGGTGGACGTGTATTCCTTTGAGCTGCTCGCCTACAAGCACCTGATCGACCCGGAGGCCCTGCCGGGCACCCCGGATCCTGCGCGTCAGCTGCCGGAGTATTTCATCACCACCGACGACGTGTCGCCCAGGGCGCACGTCGACGTGCAGGCTGCGGCTCAGAAGTGGGTGGATTCGTCCATCTCCAAGACGGCCAACGTGCCCCAGGAGTATCCCTACGGAGACTTCAAGGACATTTACATGTACGCCTACGAGAACGGTCTCAAGGGCTGCACCACCTTCCGCTTCAATCCCGAAGCCTTCCAGGGGGTGCTGGTGAAGGAGAAGGACCTGGAGAACACGGTCTACGCCTTCAAGCTGGACGACGGCAGCGAGGTGACCGTGAAGGGCAACGAGGAAATCGAGTACGACGGCGAGGTGCACACCGCGGCGAACCTGTTCGACGCGATCAAAGAGGGCTATTACGGAAAGTTTTGAATAAACAAGGGCAAAAAGTCATGGCTATCAAAATCGACAAGAAAATCGTGGGCTACGAGGTGGTCCGCGATCAGCCGGCGGAGACGGCAGTGGCGGCGGAAGCCGCGCCGCGGCCGACGGCCGAAGTGATCCAGATGCACGAGCGGCTCGAGCGGCCGGACATGCTGCTCGGGTCCACCTACAAGGTGAAAACGCCGCTTTCCGAGCACGCGCTCTACGTCACCATCAACGACGTGATTTTGAATCCGGGCACCGAGCATGAGCAGCGCCGTCCCTTCGAGATTTTCATCAACTCCAAGAACATGGAGCATTTCCAGTGGATCGTGGCGCTGACGCGCATCATTTCCGCAGTGTTTCGCAAGGGCGGTGACGTCACCTTCCTGGTGGAAGAGCTGCGCTCGGTGTTCGACCCGCGCGGCGGTTACTTCAAGAAGGGCGGCAAGTACATGCCGTCCCTCGTGGCCGAGATCGGCGACGCCATCGAGTGTCACATGCGCAGCATCGGCCTGTTGAAGGACGACCTGGACGATCGGCAGAAGACCTTCATCGCCGAAAAGCGCGCCGAGTACGAGAGCGCCAACGGGCTCGCGCCTGCCGAAGAGGGCGAGTTTCCGGAAGGCGCGCAGATGTGCGACAAGTGCCACACCAAGGCGGTGGTGCAGATGGACAACTGCATGACCTGTCTCAGCTGCGGAGAATCGAAGTGCGGCTGAGGACCTGCACGGGCTCGAGGTTCAAGCGCCGAACCGGCGCTTGGGGTATCGGCTCTAGGAGAGTGAATGGGTAGCGAGGAAGCTTTCGGGCTCCCTCGTTTTTGACCGGGCTTATCCGCTTCATGTGGAGGCCGTGACGGGCGCCGAAAGGGAGTTCGGCACTGGCCCGCCATATTCTGGTGCACCCTGTACCGGCGTATGGCGGGCTTTTTTTATTTCGTGATGCGTAACGCGACGCCGAATAGGACTGAACGGATGTGGGAGCGAGCGCGAGCTCGCGAATTCCTTAGCTCGCCCGTCTCGAAAATGGAATCGTTGCGCGCTGCGCGGCCTGATTTAATGAATCGCGAGCTGTCGCTCGCTTCTACGGCGGGCTCCCTTTTTACATGTCACAAGTCACATGTCACGTGTCACTGATTAGCCGTCGACTCGAGCTCCGCCCCCGACGCGATGCACCCCCACCTCATCCAAACCGAAGCCGCCCTCGAAAAAGCCTGCGCTCGCTGGCGGGCCGAGCCGGCCATCGGCATCGACACCGAGTTCGTGCGCGAGCGTACTTTCTATCCCCTGCCCGCATTGATTCAGGTGGCGGACGCCGAAGGCGTGGTCCTGATCGACGTCCCCGCTCTCGAGGATTCAACCCCGCTCGTCGAGGTCCTGGCGGCGACTTCGCCGCTCAAGGTGATGCACGCCTTCAGCGAGGATCTGGAGGTGCTCGCCATTGCCGCGGGATGCGAGCCGGATGCGGTTTTCGACACCCAGCTCGCCGGCGCCTTCACCGGCTACGGATTCTCCCTCGGTTATCGCGGCCTGGTGGAAGCGCTGCTCGGCGTTACCCTGGACAAGGGCGAAACCCGCTCGGACTGGCTGAGGCGACCGCTGTCGGCGGCGCAGCTTCGCTATGCGGCCCTGGACGCCGGATATCTGTTGCCGATGTACGAAAAGCTCGACGCAGAACTCGAGGATCTCGGGCGGCGCGCATGGCTGGAGGAGGAAGAGAAACACGTGCGCCGCGCCCGGGAGCGGGACAAGAAACCCGAGCTCGCTTATCTGAAGGTCAAGGATCGGCAGCGGCTGAATCCCGAGGACCACGCGCTGCTGCGCGTGCTGGCCGAGTGGCGCGAGCGTGAAGCCATGAGCCGGGATCGGCCCCGGCGCCACGTGCTCGCCGACAGCGTGCTGGTCACGATCGCCGAGTCGCGCCCGCGAAGCGTAAAGGTGCTGCGCGCCGTCGACGGAATCTCCGAGCGCGCGGTGTCGCGCTACGCGCAGGCCATTTTGAGCCGAGTGGATTCTGCCGATGGCAACATCGTCAGCGAGGCCGACGCGCGCGTAGACCTGCGCCCGCATGCCGGCACCTTGAAGCGGCTCAAGCGCACGGTCAAAGACACCGCCGAGAAGCTGAATCTGCCGCCGGAACTGCTGGCCAACCGGCGGGCCCTGGAGTCACTGCTGCTGGCCGCCCTCGGCGACGCGGACAACCCGGCGCCGCCCGAGTTTCTCGGCTGGCGCGCGCAGGTGATTACCGCGGCTCTGCTACGGTGCATTCATGAGTCGAAAAGTTGATCGACCCGTCTGCGAAAGCGCGCGCAGGAAAAGGAAACGCAGGCGGATCTTCGTGCCCGCGGGGTCACTTCCTCGCCGTAGCGGCGCACGCGCGATCTGCGCAGGTCCGGGACGGTGAAGGGCGCGCCTCGGGCGCGGTCGGAAATTACGCCGGCGCCAGGCGGTCGAGGCGCTCGCCCGCGAGTCCGTCGTCGGTGACGCCGGTGACGCGCACCGCTTCGATTCGGTTCAGGGCCACGCCTTCCGCTTCCACCTTCAGGTAATTGTCGCTGAGACCCGAAGCGCGGCTGCTGTTGTCCGCGGCCGTGCCTTCGAACAGCACTTGAAGGGTTTCACCGAGATGCTTTTCTCTGAAATCCCGGTGCTTGTCGCGGGCCAGTCTTTTCAAAGACTGCACGCGGCGTTTCTTGACCTCGGCAGGGACCTGGTCGCCGAAGGCTTCGGCTTCGGAGCCCGGACGCGCCGAATAGGTGAACGGGTGCAGATAGGTGACGGGCAATTCGACCAGACGATCGAAGGTGGCCTGAAAATCCGCTTCCGTTTCGCCGGGGAAACCGCAGATGACGTCGCTGCCGATGCCGCAACCGGGAACGCGCTCGGCAATGCCTGCGATCAAATCGGCGAAATATTCCGCGCTGTAGCGGCGCTTCATCCGCGAAAGCACCGCATTGCTGCCGCTTTGAAACGGAATGTGGAAATGGCGCGCGAACCTCGGCTGCGCCGCCATGAGATCGATGATCTCGTCGCTGATCGACGCCGGCTCGATTGAGCTCAGGCGAAAGCGTTGGAGACCCGGCAATCGCAGTATTTCCGCGATCAGTTCCGCGAGCATGCGCCGGCCGTCGGCCAGATCCAGGCCGTAGTCGCCCACGTGCACCCCGGTGAGCACGATTTCCACGTAGCCGCTTTGCACCAGCTCGCGCACCTGATGCAGAACGCGTTCCGGCGAGCGGCTGCGGGAGCGACCGCGGGTCTGGGGCACGATGCAGAAGGTGCAGGACTCGTTGCAGCCTTCCTGCACTTTCACGTAGGCGCGGCTGCGCTCCATCATTTCCGTGATCGGCACCTCGAGGAACTTGATCGCCTCCGTCACCGGCGACACGGCGACGCGGGTTCGTGCGCTTTTCGGCGACGAGACCAGCGCGACGATGTCGGCCCGGTCCCTGGCGCCCACCACCACGGAAACGCCGTCCAGCGCGGCCAGCTCCTGAGGCGCGCGCTGAGCGTAGCAGCCGGTGACCACGATCTCGGCCTGCGGGTGCTCGCGGTGAATGCGGCGGATGGCTTTGCGCGCGGTGGCATCGGCTCGGGCGGTGACGCTGCAGGTGTTGACCACGAACACCTCCGCCCGCTCGCGGGAGGAGACCGTCTGGTAGCCACCGTCATTCTCGAGCAGGGTGCGGACGGTTTCGGTGTCGTACTGATTGAGGCGACAGCCGAAGGTGATATAAGCGACGCGTTTCAAGTATCCGATGCCCGCGGAAGCCGAACGGAAAACCCGGAGATTCTAGGAAGGGCGTGGATCGAAGGTCAAATGCGGCTCTCAATTCGTTCCCGTCGCGGCTACACTGTCGCTGCCCCGGGCGCATCGCATGCACCCCTTGCACACTGCCGCCCCGCGGTTGAGCCATTGACCAGCTGAGCTTGATTTCCATCATGCCCTCACGGTGCGCCACAATCGCGGCGGCGGTTTCGGCGTGAACGCCGCGACAACCGATCACGAGCCGCTGCTGAAGCTCGAAAACGTGCGCCATGAAGGTCTGGATGCGGCGGCGCTGGAGCTCAAGGCCGGGGACATCGCGCTCGTCTCCGGACCCTCGGGCTCGGGCAAGACGCGGCTGCTTCGGGCGGTGGCGGACCTGGACGCCCATTCCGGCGACGTCTGGCTCGAAGGGCGACACTATCTGAGCGTCGACCCGTGCGAATGGCGGCGCCAGGTGGGCTTCCTGCCCACCGAGAGCCACTGGTGGCGAAAAGACCCCGCCGGCCACTTCGAAAGCCCGCCTGCAAACGAGACGCTTCAGCGCTTGAAGCTCGATCCGGCGGTTTTGAAGCGGCCCATCAGCCAGCTTTCCACCGGCGAGCGCCAGCGCCTGGCGCTGCTGAGGCTGCTTGAAAACGCGCCGAGAGTGCTGCTTCTGGATGAGCCCACGGGAAGCCTCGACGGGGACAGCGCCGCACGGGTGGAGGCCGAAGTGAAGCGTTATCTGAAAGCCCATGCCGCCGCCGCCGTCTGGGTCAGCCACGACGAGGCCCAGGGACAGCGGCTGGCCAGCAGGCGGTTCTCCATGAGCGGCGGCAAGCTGGAGCCGCGATGATTACCCTGTCGGCCCTCGACCTGGCGCTGGCTTCAGTGCTGGTGTGCCTGTCGGCGGCCCTCACCCATGCCCTGCGGCTGGCCACGGCCGGCCGGCTGCTGATTGCGTCCGCCCGGGCCCTGGTCCAGCTCCTGGTGGTGGGCCTGCTGCTCAAGCTGCTGTTTGCCCGCGCCGATCTGCTCTGGGTGGCGGCATTCGCCGCCGTCATGCTCGCCATCGCCGGTTACGAAACCCTGGCGCGCCAGCGCCGGCCGCTCACCGGGGTGTGGGGCTACGGGATCGGGGCCCTGGCCATGTTCCTGTCGTCGTTTACCGTCGCCATCCTGGCGCTCACCGTGATCGTCGGACCGAGCCCCTGGTACACGCCGCAGTACGCCATTCCGCTGCTCGGCATGCTGCTCGGCAATACCATGACCGGGGTCGCCATCGCCCTCGACCGCATGACCCAGACGGCCTTCGATCAGCGCGGGGCCGTCGAGGCCCGCCTCATTCTGGGACAGACGTGGCGCGAGGCCATCAGCGACATCCGCGCCGACAGCATGCGCGCCGGCATGATTCCGACCATCAACGCCATGGCGGCGGCAGGAGTGGTGAGCCTGCCGGGGATGATGACCGGCCAGATTCTGGCCGGCAGCCCGCCGCTGGAAGCGGTGAAGTATCAGATCGTGATCCTCTTTCTGATCGCCGTCGGCACCATTCTCGGCACCGTGGGCGCCATCTGGGGGGCGTCCAGGCGTCTCTTCGACACCCGCGAGCGCCTTCGCCTGGACCGGCTGCGCGTCCCGCCGGAAGGGGGCTGAGCGCCGCTCGACCGGGGCCCCCGCGCGCCCGGCGGCTCGAGGCGCTTCGGCCCGAGTGCCGGCACGCTTTCGGACACTCGGGCCGGATCCGTCACCGATGTGAGTTTTCCAACATCGGCTGGAACCAACCCTGATTATGATTTTCTGGGATCTTTTTTTTGCGCCACGCGGGTGACCGTTTTCGAGGACCAGGGGGGGAGTTCCATCGCCTTCGGTGCAGCACCCGGCCCGAGCGCCGGCAGATTGTCATCCCGGCGCCGCCTCGCCCCGATGCTCCTGCTGCTGGCGCTCGCGGGTCCGGGAAGCGCGTCGGAACCCCGAAACGCGCTCGGCGCTGGCATCCAGCCTGATCGCCGAGCGGCGACCGAGACCCGCTTGCGGAGCGCCGTGCCCCCGGAGCCGACCGCCGCCCGCATCAACCTGCGCGTTCCGCCCGCTTCAGAATGGACGTCCGTTGGGCGGGCCGCCGGCAGCGGCGCCGTTCTGCTGCTGAAAGCCGCGGTGGCGCGCGAGGTGAACGCAATAGCCGCCGCGGTGCCCACGCTTTCGGAAGCGCGGACGGCAATCGAAACCCCGGCGCCCTCAGCCGCCGAAACCGGCGTGCCCGGGCTGGCGACGGAGTCTCCGCCGTCGTCCGCGGTCTCTGACCCCGTTCGACCTTTCGCCCGCACGGTGTGGCGCTGGTACGTGCTGCTGCCGGGGGCGCTTCTCATCGCGCTGTCGCTGTTCCTGCTGCTCGCCGCGAGGACACGGCGAAGGCAACACGACGACCTGGCCAGCACCGCACCGAGCAAGCTCGCGCGCCCGCTGGCGTTGCTCGAATCACAGGACGGCAGCAATCAGCGCCACGCCATAACCCGCACCGCCTATCGTATCGGGCGGCATTCCGACAACGACCTGACCATCCGCGATGCCTCCATCTCGCGCCAGCACGCCGAGATTCACCGCAGGCGCAACGGCAGCTTCACCATCACCGATCTGGATTCCGTGAACGGCGTGTTCGTCAACCAGAAAAAGATCGACTCGGTGACGCTCACCGACGGTGATCTCATAGAGATTGGAGACAAGTCGTTTCGTTTTCGAATGAAGGGACAGGGTGAGCCCACCGGGGGTGAAACGCCGGCGCAGCACAACAACCATACGGTGACCCGGCTGCCGGACGCAGCGAAGCGGCGATGAATGGATAGCCGGCAGAGGGCAGGTGGTAGATGGCGGCGGGTGATCCGAAGCTCCGGATTCCCCTTCTGCTGTCTACCGTCGATCAACGCTTAATAACACGGCGGAAACATGCATCTGTCGCCCAGATGAAGGAACTGGGCGGCAAACTCCGCGAACACGATCAGCGCAAACATCACCAGCCCGATGGTGACCGCGTAGCGCATCCCACGCGACGCCATGTGCCGGCTTCGCGGCAGATACCTCACCCCCAGCTTGTTGGCGTCCAGCTCGCCGCGCGTATCGAGCCGCTCCACCAGCCGCGAAAAGTGTCGCACCCATACGGGCACCACTTTCTGGAACATATAGCCGGCGAAAAACGGCTCCATGAGCTGATCGTCCGCGCGCTCGCCGTGCCAGCGCCGGTAGGCGAGATGAAAAAGATCCCACTCGGTGATGTCGAGAATCGCCGCGGCCTGCAGCACGATGCGTATGTCCGGGTGGATTTCCTTCTCGTCGAAGTGCATGTTGCTCACCCTGGTCCGCCGGCGCGTGGCCAGCCGTCGTCGCGACCCGACTGGTTTTTCGACTGTGTCCGGGCAGGAACGTTCGGCCGCGCGGAAGCGGCATGCTCGAGCCGCTCATGGGGAGTATAACGCCCCGTGGTCTCAGGCGCGGGGAGTCCACTGCAGCAGCAGACCCTCCTCCCCCTCGGCACACTGAAATCCCTCGCACACCCAGTGCCCGGCGACAGCGGCGAGCTCGCCGCGGACGAAGATCAGCGGAACG
>DATIPL010000690.1:0-3144 GCA_035471965.1 Gammaproteobacteria bacterium | reverse complement strand
AGCCTACCTCGTGGCGCGCGAAATTTTCGGCATGAGGAAAATCTGGGACGCCATCGAGTCTCTGGACAACAAGGTCCCGGCCCAGTCCCAAATCCTGATGCTGCTCGAAGGACGCAAGCTGCTCGAGCGGGCGTCCCGCTGGCTGCTGCGCAAGCGACGCAGCGGGTTCGATATCGCTGCCACCTGCAAGCATTTTTCAGCCGGGATTGCGCAACTTGCAGATTTGTTGCCGAAGGTGGTGATGGCGCAGACGCGTAAGGCCATGGAGAAACAGGCCAAAAGGCTGATGCACTCGGAGGTGCCGCCGGAGCTCGCCAGGCGCGTCGCCGTTTTCAACGAGCTCTATTCGGCGCTGGACATTGTCGAAGTGTCCAAGTCAGTGGGGGTCGGCGTGGAGCAGGTCGCGGCGGTTTATTTCGCGCTCGGCGCGAAGCTCGACCTTCACTGGATGCGCGATCAGATCGTCGCTTTGCCCCGCGAGAACCGCTGGCAGGCGCTTGCCCGCGCCGCCCTTCGGGACGATCTCTATGATCAGGAAGCCACACTCACTGCCGATGTCCTGCGCGTCGATTCCAGGAGCAAGGACGCGGACGCGCGCATCTCGGCCTGGATGCAGGCCAACGCCATTGCGGTGAATCGCTGCCGGCAGATCCTTTCGGATCTTCGCGCTTCCGGCACTCCGGACTTCGCCATGCTGTCCGTCGCCATGCGGGAGATCCGCAGTCTGCGGCCCATCGACGAATTCGAGGAATCGAGCGGCGAGAAGGAAACTCCGAAGACAGCGCGCAAAAGGCCGAAAGAAAAGCCTGAGTCCAAAGCCGCGCGCGGCGCGGAGACGTTGGCGGGAGATTAGAAACGCTGCGCTTGGTAGATGGTAGAAGGTAGATGGGGATTCGGATCTGGCGGGTAACTGATCCCATCTACCATCTACCATCTACCATACTCCCGCGTCGAAACCTGTCGCAGCCTACCGAATCGGTTAAAGCATTTCCGCGGCGAAGTCGGCCAGGCGCGATCGTTCGCCTCGCACCAGGGTGATGTGGGCGCTGTGCGGCCAGCTCTTGAATGCGTCCACGGCGTAAGTCAGGCCGGAGGTGGTTTCGGTGAGGTAAGGCGTGTCGATCTGACCGATATTTCCGAGACAGATTATTTTCGTCCCGGGGCCCGCCCGGGTGATGAGCGTCTTCATTTGTTTTTTGGTCAGATTCTGTGCCTCGTCGATGATTACGTAGCGGTTTAGAAAAGTCCTCCCGCGCATGAAATTCATCGAGCGGATTTTTATCCGGTTTTGCAGAAGATCCTGTGTTGCCGCGCGGCCCCAGTCGCCCCCGACGTCACTTTCCGTGAGCACTTCCAGATTGTCCATGAGCGCACCCATCCAGGGGGTCATCTTCTCCTCTTCGGTGCCCGGAAGAAATCCGATGTCGTCTCCCACCGGTACCGTCACGCGAGTCATGACGATCTCGCGATAGCGCCGGTTATCCAGGGTCTGTGCCAGGCCCGCCGCCAGCGCCAGAAGGGTCTTGCCTGTGCCCGCGGTGCCCAGGAGCGAGACAAAATCTATCTCCGGATCCATCAGCAGATTGAGGGCGAAGCCCTGCTCACGATTCCGGGCGTGGATACCCCACACGCTTTCTCCCCCTTCGGAGTAGTCCCGCGCTGCCTCGATTCGTGCCCGTCCCTTTTCGATTTCCCGAACCAGCCCGTCGAACGGATGTTCTTCGCAGTAAAGGCACTGGTTCGGGTACCAGCCATTGGCGGCGGGCGTGTTGATCCATCGCGAGTCCGGCTGGTTCTGCGTCCAGTCGGGCGCTGCCGGGTCGGATATCTGGTCCGCGTATACGCGAGCGACGCCGGGGTAGAGCAGATCGACGTCGTCCAGAACTTTATCCACGAAGTAGTCTTCCGCCGGGATGCCGAGGACCCGCGCCTTGATCCGCAGGTTGATGTCCTTGGAGACGATAACGACCTCCGCGTTTGCGCGGTCGCGGCGAAGGGCGACAGCCGTATTGAGAATGTCGTTGTCTGCCGAATGCCCGGGAAGCGGATCGGGAAGCTCGTGGGGATTGGAGCGGGTTTGGAAATACAGTCTCCCGCCGCCGCCGATACCCTGACCGTTTTCCAGCGGAACGCCGGTTTCCACCCAGTCGCCATCGGCGCTGCAAATCAGCTCATCGAGTATGCGGCTCGCTTCGCGCACGTTTCGGGCGGTTTCGGACATTCCCTTCTTGCCGGCGTCGAGCTCTTCGAGCACCACCAGCGGCAGGAACACGTCGTGTTCCTGAAAGCGGAATATTGCCCCCGGATCGTGCATCAGGACGTTGGTGTCGAGAAGGAAGAGCTTGTGAGAGCTGGCGGCGGCGGTGCCCATGGAATTCAATAGCGTGAATGCGTGTTCCGAGAACGAAAAGTGCGTCGCTCATAGATGGTAGAGGGTAGAGGGTAGATGGGGAAGACGGCCTGTCGGAGATCCGCTCCAATCAGCCTCTACCCGCTGCGATCTTCCCGACATACGTTATTCGTTCATTTCACCGGCGCAAGCATCGCATCCAGGTTGAGATCGTCGCAGAAGTCCATGAATTCGCCTCTGACCGCGGCGATGGACGTATCCGCGGGGATGCCCACCGTCATGTGCAGGCTGAACATCGGAGCGCCCGTCTGCGGCGCCGGGTAACGGCTGGTGTAGACGTCTTCGATGTTGATGTCTCTGCTGGCGAAAAAATTCGCCACATCGTGAACGATCCCGGGGTGGTCGAAGGCAACGACCTCGACCCCGTAAGGTATCAGCTTGTCGGTGCCCCGCCGGGGCTCGGTACGCTTGCTCTGGATGCGCAAATCGAGCTTTTCGGCAAGCCTGGGCAGCGCGCTTTCGAGCTTGGCCACGGCGTTCCAGTTTCCCGACACCGCCATGATGAGCGCAAATTCTCCGCCGAGAACCGCCATCCGGCTGTCTCCTATGCTGCAGCCGCAGTCGAGCACGGATCGCGACAGCTGGTCGACGATGCCAGGATGGTCTTTGCCTATGGCTGAAATGACCAGGTGGGTTTCCATCAACTGGCCATGGAAGGCGCGTTCGGCGTCATGTTCCCTCGGGCGGCTCCATCAGGGCGGGTCCAGCCGCGCGCCGGGCGTCGGCCGGCACTT
>DATIPL010000689.1:0-1683 GCA_035471965.1 Gammaproteobacteria bacterium | reverse complement strand
ACCATTCGTAAAGCCGCCTCGCCTCGTCCCATTCGCCGGCGCTTGCGAGTTCGTAAAGTCGCACGGTTTCGGAAGGAAAAGCGACCACCAGGCCCGCCACCCATCCACAGGCTCCCAGGACAAAACATTCCAGGGCGATGTTATCCACACCGCACAGAACGGCATATCGGTCGCCCGTAAGCCGCCTGATGTCGGCCACCCGGCGGGTGTCCGCCGATGACTCCTTGATGGCTTCAAACCGGGGGTTGTCGGCCAGCTCGGCGAACTGGGCCGGGTCGATGTCCGTTCCGTAGGCAACGGGGTTGTTGTAGAGCATGATCGGCAGACCGGTGGCCGAGGCAACCTCATTGAGGTAGCGGCGGGTCTCGCGCCAGTCGGAAGGATATCGCATTGGAGGCGGCAGCATGATGGCATCAGCGCCTTCGGATTCACACACTTCAGCGAAAGCGCAGGCGCCGCGCGTGCTGCATTCGGCAATGGTCACCACCAGGGGCTTGCCGCGCCGATCGGTCTCACAAAAGCGCTTAACGGCCTCGCGCTTCTCTTCGCGGCTCAGAGTCGCGCTCTCGCCGAGCGAGCCGAGGATCACAATTCCCTGAACACCAGCGTCGAGCTGAAACGCCAAATGGGAGGCCATCGCCCCCCAATCCGGACTGCCGTCCGCGGCAAACTTGGTGGTCAGCGCGGGAAAAACGCCGCGCCAATCGATTTGGCCCATATCCAGGAGCTAACGGGAGATTCAGATATCCCTATGATATATCAGCAGCTTCTGAAATTGAATGGCCGGTGGCCGCGAAATCTCAAGCCCTGCGAATTTTGATGCTCCCGTTGACGGTGCGCACTTTCACGCGGGCTTCGCCTTTTCCAATGCTGCCTTCCAGATCACGGCCCAGAAATGCCTTCTCCGCATCGAGCCCGAAGTCGTCTGCGTCGATCCCGCCGTTGACAGTCCCGGCATCGACTTCGGCACTGCAGTCCGAAGGCAAACGGAGTTGCACGCGACCATTGACGGTTTCGGCAAGGACTTTCTGATTGCCGCCCAGGGTGACGAATGTGGCATCGATTCCGCCGTTGACGGTATCCACTTCGACGCTGCCGGCGAGGTCTGCAAGGGTTATATCACCATTCGTGGTGTCCGCATTAACATCGCCGCGTACGCCGGACACATCGATATCGCCATTGACTGTGTCGATGCTGTCGAGGTGAATGTCGGAAGGCACGGTAATTTCATACGTCACGCTGCCGTTGCCGCCGCCTCCAAACCACCGGCTGGTGCTCTTGGGATGCTCCGTCTTGATGGTGACCCTGTCCGGGTTGGCGCTGACCCGGATCTTGATACCGTCGAGGTAGCCCTGATCGTCCGCCTTCTTGATTGCGACGATGCGGACGACTTTCCCGGACCCGCCGGTCACGGTGATATCACCATTGATGTTTGAAACGCTCAACTCGCCACCGGAATCGATGTCGAAATCAAACTCCTCGACTTCGCTTACATCGGCCAGCGTGGCCAATGGCGCAGATAGCAACAACGCCAGGAAACACATCCTGCTGCTTTTCGCCTTGACCAGCGACCGGGTGTTAACGTCATGTGTCGATGAATTGGGGTTCATGATTGCTTCCTCATTGAACGGCACCTGCGTGGGTGCATCCGCGCATAACAGATATTTGGGCCTGTTAACGCTA
>DATIPL010000688.1:0-12032 GCA_035471965.1 Gammaproteobacteria bacterium | reverse complement strand
GTGCTTACCCCATGTTCGAATCCCTGGACGTCACGCCGCTGCTCAAGCTGAGGCCCGAGCCGCTCAGGGTCATCCGGTTTCTAACCGACGTCCACCTGGGCGCGCTGGCAAAGGGGCTGAGACTTCTCGGTTTTGATACCCGCCATGCGGGGGATCTGACCGATGCGGAGATTGCCTCAATTTCCGCCCTGGAGCGAAGGGTGGTGCTGACCCGGGACCGCGAGCTGCTGAAGCGAAAGCAGATAAGCCACGGCTGTTACATCCGGCCAAGCGATCCCAAGCTGCAGCTCGCTTATGTGATACAGCGGCTCGATCTGCGGCGCACCGCGCGGCCGTTCACCCGCTGCGTCGAGTGCAACGGCAGCCTCGCAAAGTCAACCCAGGCGGCCGTCGCCAATCGTGTCCCCGACGGCATTGCCCGGCGCTTCCGCCGCTTCTGGGCCTGCACGGGCTGCGGGCGCGTGTATTGGCGCGGATCCCATTACCGCTCCCTGTCCATGCGCGTGGCGGGAGCGCTCGAAGGCGAGGACTGACGCGTCTTTCACGCTCGATCTGACGGTCGCGCAGGCAAAGTTTTCTTCGATGAGGCCGGCGGCGTGAACGGGCGTGTGCGCGGTCGGTTCGTGGTACGCTCGGTCGCAGCCTTTTTGCCGCACCGGTCGACTGTGCCAGGGTGCATTCTTCCTGTAGCAACGACTTTCTTCCTGTCGCCCTGTCGCTCGCCGCCGCATTCCTGTTTGCGACCGGGATCCAGTTTGCGCGCATAGGGCTCGAACACGTCGACAGCCGCACCGCGACGCTGACCCAGATCGGTGCCGCCTCCGTGCTTTACTGGATTGCCGCCCCGTTTTTAGTCGAAGCCTGGTATTTTGCCTCTCCCGCAATCGTGCTGCTGGCCGCCATCGGCCTGTTTCGTCCTTTTCTCTCCGCCAACCTCGCCATGGCGGGGACGCGACTGCTCGGTCCGACCCTCTCCAGCACCCTCTCCTCCACGGCGCCCCTGTTCGGTGTGCTTCTCGGCGTTCTGGTGCTGGAGGAGTCGCTCAGCCTTGCGGTAGTCAGCGGCGCCCTCGGAATCGTTCTGGGCGTCGCCTGCCTTTCCTGGAAAGGCGACGTCGCTCGTCCCTGGCCGCTTTGGGCGCTCGCCCTTCCTGTGGGCGCCGCGCTCCTGCGAACCCTGGCGCAGATGTTTGCAAAGATCGGCATGGAATTCATTCCGAGTCCGTTTTTCGTTGGATTGGTGGGCTACACCGTGTCATTCGCGATTGCGCTGCTCCTCGCCAGAGGACCGGTCAGGCGCCGGCCAGCGCAGCTTTGGACGCCCGGATCCAGATGGCTCGTGGTGACAGGAATTTGCTACGGCTTTGCGATTCTTTCCTTGAACACGGCGCTCCAGTGCGGACAGCTCGTGGTTGTGTCCCCCGTCGTCGCCTGCTCGCCGCTGTTCTCGCTGCTGCTCGGATGGCTGGTCTTTCGCGAGCGAACCATCGACCGCAGGGTAGTTCTGGCCGTCATGCTGGTGGTGCCGAGTGTCGTCTTAATCGCACTCAAGGGGTGAGCCGGAGGCAGTGTTTATCGCTCGAGCAGGGTGTTAATCTTTTGTCTGTCTGGCGTGAGCGTCAAGCGCGAGGATCGATTCCATGAGGACGCTGCTCGTACCCTTCTTCGACGACGCGAAAGCAGAGGCGGCGCTCTCTGCTGCCTGTCACGTGGCCCGCCGCTTCTCCAGCCATGTGGAGGGACTGTTCGTGCTGAGGCCGCCGCCCGTATTCGAGGGCGAGGGGATCGCCATGGCGGGCTCCTATATGACTCAGTTTCGCGAGGAAGGCCGGCGGCTCGCCGACGGAGCCAGACAGCGTTTCGAGCGATTCGTCGCCGGAGAGCAGATCAGCGTCAAGAGTCTGGGCCAGGCAGAGGACACCGCGACCGCTGAATGGCGCGAGCTGGAAGGCCTGGAAGGTCCCGTCATCAGCGACCACGCGCGGCTGTTCGACATGATGGTCATCGGACGCGAATTCGGTCATCCCTGGTTCGACTGGCAGGTGATGTGCGAGGCGGGGCTGTTTGAGAGCGGCCGGCCGGGACTGGTGACGCCCGAGCAGGCAACGGGTGCGCTGGGCGAAAAAATATTGGTGGCCTGGAACGGCGGGACGGAAACCGCGCGCGCAATATCCATGAGCATGCCTTTTCTGACCCAGGCGAAGTCCGTCCTCGTGCTGACGGTCGAGGGCGCCACGGTTCCCGGTCCGTCGGGGGACTCGGTTGCTCAGCATCTGAAAAGAAACGGCATCGACGCGGGCTCCAGGACCGTGGGTCTCGGTGGCCTCGCGGCCGGTGAGGTCATCGTCAACGAGGCGCAAGCATTCGGTGCGGACATGATCGTCAAGGGTGCTTATACCAACAGCCGACTGCGCCAGCTGGTCTTTGGCGGCGCGACCCGCTACCTGCTCGGGAAGGCCAGCCTGCCGCTGCTGCTCGCGCACTGAATCGTTTCGATGGTCAGCTGATGGGGCTTTATTCCTTCGGGCGAATACGCTGCACGTAGCGTTCCTGTGCCAGGGATTGGATGGCGCCGGGGCGAGCATCGCGAACTTCTTCGATGGCGGCCGCCGGGGTCAGACCGAACTCCACCAGCAATCGCGCCGCGACCGTGCCGGTGCGGCCCAGTCCGGCCCAGCAGTGCACCACGAAGCAACCGCCCTTATTCAAAATTCCGCGCAGAAAATCACCCTCCAGCGCCCATGCCGCATCGAATGCGTCATCGGGCGCGCACATGTCCCTTATCGGCAGATGTCGCCACCACAAGCTGTGGTGCCTTGCAGACAGGGGCATGTGTCGGATCTCGAGCATGTCCAGCTCTTCATTTTCCAGCAGCGTCACCAATCCCTCGGCGCCCCAATCGCGGATGGCGCGCAGATCGTCTTCCAGCTTTCGCGCTCGGACGCCAAAGTAAGTGCTCAGCCCGGGACAGGCGCTCAGGCCGATGCGCCCGCTCGTCCCGGGGACGGCGACGCTGTCTATGCGAACAGAGCCGGGTTTCAGCAACTTCATCACTGGCCGTCTTCCAGCTCAATCCTGAGGCCGGCGCCTCCCAGTGCGCTTTCCACCGCTTCGAGTCTTCCCCCGTAAACTTCGGTTACCAGTTCATCAACGATGGCGAGCCCGATCCCCTGGCCGGGTACCGAGACGTCGCCGCGGGCGCCGCGCGCGCGAAAGCTGTCCAGCGCGGTATCGGGGAGCCCCGGCCCGTCGTCTTCTACCGTCAGCTCGAGCCGCCGGCCGCTGCGTTCACCTCGTATCCGCACTTTGCCGCGGCCCCATTTACAGGCGTTGTCGAGAAGGTTCCCGAGGATTTCCGTCAGGTCGCCCTCGTCGCCTTTAAAGCGCAGATCCGCGTCCAGATCCACGTCGATTTCGAGCCCCTTGTCGGCGTAAACCTTGAGCAGCGTGTCGCGGACGCGATCGATGACGCTGGCGACCTGCACCGAAGGCGTCAGCGCCGTGCGGCCGGAGGCGGCGGCGCGCTGGAGCTGATAGTCCACGGTTCGGTCCATCCGCTCCACCTGCGCGGCGACGGTCGCGGAGGCTGCCGGGGAATTCGCCAGCGCCTCGACCTCGTTGCGAAGCACCGCCAGGGGCGTCTTCAGGCTATGGGCCAGATCGCCGAGGGCGTTTCGATACCGCTCGAGCTGGCTTCGGCTGTGGGCAACCAGCAGATTCAGATTCCGTGTCAACCGCTCGAGCTCCTTGGGGTAGGTCCCCTCGAGTTTCTGTTTGTTCCCCGCCTCTATATCGGCGACTTCCCGGGCGAGCTGGCGTAAGGGCGTGAGACTCCAGCGCAGTACGGCGCCCTGCGCAGCGAGCAGTACCAGACCTGCACCCGCAAGCCACAGCCAGAGGGTGCCGCGAAAGCGGGCGATTTCGGCTTCATAAGGCGCCCGCGCCTCGGCCACCTGAAGCGTGAACGCCTTGTCCTCTCCGTCGGGAAACGCCCACCTGAGGCCGTAGGCCAGGGCGAAAAGCTGCGTGCCCTGGGAGTCGCGGGTGGCGGAGAACACGGCAACCCCCGGGTCCTGCGCGTCGGGGTAGTCGATATCGATTCCGAGCGAGGATTGCGAGTGCCAGAGCACCCGCCCGGAGGCGTCAGCAAGCTGCGCGTACACCCCGGACTGGGGCACCGAAAGTCTCGGCTCGGGCAGTGCCTCCGGGAGCTCGAGCGCGCCATCAGCCGGCTCCGCGGCGGCGATGAGGGCGTAGACGCGGGACTGCAGCCTGTCGGTCACGCGGGCGAGGGCACTTTCCGCGAAGGCCCGATCCAGGGCCACTCCGGCGAGGCCGAGAAAGGCCGCCAGCACTGCGCTTGCGGATAGGATCAGCCGCCCGTTGAGGGAGAGCATCCGCTCAGACTTCGTGGTCGAAGCGGAAGCGGTAGCCCTGTCCGCGACGGGTCTCAATGGGGTTGAGGTTTCGCTCGGGATCCAGCTTTCGGCGCAGCCGACCGACGAGCACTTCGAGCACGTTGCTGTCGGGATCCAAATCCTCGTCGTAAACGTGCTCGACCAGCTCGCCCTTGGGCACCACCTTACCCGCGTTGAGCATCAGGTACTCGAGTACCTTGTACTCGAAGGCAGTCAGCTCCACGGGCGATCCCTCCGCCTCCACGCTGCGGCTCCCGGTATCCAGCGTCACCGGACCGCACTTGAGCACGTTTCGGCTCAAGCCGGAGGCGCGGCGCACCAGCGCGCGCAGCCGGGCGAGCAGCTCCTCCATGTGAAACGGCTTGACCAGGTAGTCGTCGGCCCCGGCCTCCAGTCCGTCCACCTTGTCCTGCCAGCGTCCCCGGGCGGTCAGGATGAGCACCGGAAAGGAGCGTCCTCCGGCGCGCCAGCTGCGTATCACGTCGATGCCGGAACGTTTGGGCAGTCCCAGGTCCACCACCGCCACGTCGATGGGGTACTCCTCGCCGAAGTAAAGCCCCGCTTCGCCGTCGCTGGCCGAATCCACGGCGTAGCCCGCGTCCCGGAGGCGCTCTTCAAGCTGTTGACGCAGAGGAGCTTCGTCCTCGATGACCAGCGCGCGCACGCTTTGTTCTCCCCGGGCGGATCGCTAGCCGAGGATGTTTCCGGAGCTCCCGTCCACGTTGTAGACGCGCACGTGGCCGTTCTTGAGCACCTTGACCTGATAAATGATTCGCCCGTTACGCTCGACCGCACGCACGCCGAGAACCCGGCCGCCGGTGCGGTCGCGCACGATGGCGGCGGCCTGGTCCGGTCCGATGTCCGCGGCGAGATTGACCCCGCGGGCGAACCCCTGTGTCGCATGAGCGGCGAAGGAAATGGGCGCCGAAAGCAGCGAGGCTGTCAGCATCAGGGCCACGGCGAATCTCTTGGTCGATTTGATCATTCTCAATCGGGCTCGTTCGAGATTCGATCAGGCGCCGGGGCGGGGAGCTCCAGGCGGGTTTTGCGCCGCCGACGAACGATCAGTTTAATCTTAGCAGCGTTCACTGTCCGTAACGCCGGCGGCGCCCCTTCGGTCAGCTCAGCGGATGGGAACCACGCTGACGCTTACCGGCAAGCCGTCCCCCGGAGGCTCCTTCATACGGGTGACGTAAACACGGCCGTTGTAGCTGTACTTGACCCGGTACGCCTCGACCCGCTCCTCCTCGTGGTACTCCGTTCGAACGGTGCAGCGGGTCTGCGTGGTTGTGTACTCTGTGTAGTCGTGGGGCGCTGCGTGGCGACGCGCATGGTCGCGACCGATGGAGCCGCCCAGCAGGGCGCCGGCCACGGTCATTGCGGTCTTGCCGTCGCCCTTGCCGAACTGATTTCCCACCACCCCTCCGATGATGCCGCCGATGATTGTCGGCGTGGCCGAGCCATGGTAGCGGGCACTGCGCCGCACCGGCACCTCCTCGTCCCAGCATTCCCGCCGCGGCGTCTCGACGCGCACGAGCCGGGTAATCGGCTCCACCTCGATGACTTCCGCCATGTCGGTGTAGGTGCCGTTTCCGTGTGACGGATACGGGTATCGGTCGGCCCTGGCCGACTGCATGTAGGCGAGCGCCATCACCATGACGCCCGCGATGAGTGTGACCTTGTTCATAACGCTACTCCTGTTAATCGGCCCCTTCTTCAGGACTGAACTCCGAGATCGGGTCGGGACGCTGTCTCAACATCACCCGTCAGTGAAGTCGAATGACGAGGCCGGTCCCGTAACCCAGATACCCGTATCCGTATCCGTAGCGGTGGCCATAGCGCGGGTGGTGCCCGTACCGGCGCCAGTACGGCCGGTGACCGCGCCATTGCCGGTGTCCGCGCCAGTGGCCGTATCCGCGCCACTGGCGGGGACCGTGACGGTAGTGACCGCGCGAATAGCCGCGCGGTCCGCGGAAGTGGCCCCGGTGGACGCCCGCATCCCGGCGCGGCCCGCGGAACTCGCTGCGCGGTCCGCGACCCTGGCCGCGATGGCCGCCCACCTGGACGAATCGGTCGCCACCGGCTCGGGCGGTGTTGCCTTCGGTCGCCGAGACGGGCGTCGACAGCATCAAAGCCGCGCTCAGGGCGCCGGCGCCCAAGATCAAAGTTCGACTCAATGTCTTCATGGTTACAACCCTCGTTCATGCCCGATATCTGAGCCTGGCGAGCATTCTGCCCTGGGTCGCCTGAACCAAAGCTGAACCAAAAAGCCGTCGAATCGGCGGGCTAATAAGGCAATTTCAGGTGCCTGGGAATGACGGCCCGATCCACCCGCCCGCCGGTCGGGGCGGATGTGCAGGCCCTGGTTCGGGCGCGTATCAGGCCGTGGTGGCGGCCACCAGACGCCGGGTCAATTCGAACCCGGGATCGTGGAGTCTCTCGAGGATGGTGAAATGATTGGCGCCGGGGATCTCCACGTATGCGACCCGGGCGCCGTCTTCCTTCCAGCGCGACGCGAGATCCCTGGACTGCCAGCGGAACTCCTCACTCTCGTCGCCGCCCACGCAAATGTTGATGGGACCGCTCATGCCCGGCCGCGTGAGCGCGGGACTGTTCCGCTTCGCCGCCTCCGGGTCGAGTCGCAGGTCGTCGTTGACCGAGTGGCGAATCAGGGGTTCCAGGGTAAACAGCCCGCTCACCGGCGTTGCGCTCTTGATCAAGTTCTCCGGCAACGCCTGTTCGACCTCCGGCCAGCGGGTGGCGGCGAGCATGGCGGCGAGATGACCCCCTGCGGAATGGCCGGAGACGTGGATACGCCCGGGGTCGCCTCCGTGGTCCTGCGCGTTGCGCCACAGCCATGCGGTGACTTTGCGCATCTGGCGCACGATGTCGTCCAGGGTGACCTCGGGACAAAGCCCATAGTTTGTAATTGCCACCAGCGCTCCCGCCTCCACCAGAGGCTCGGCCAGAAAGCTGAACATGGACTTGTCACGGGATCGCCAGTATCCGCCGTGGATGAAGAGATGCACCGGCGCGCTGTCATTTTCGGGCAGAAAAAGATCCACCCGCTCGCTTTCGCTTCGGCCGAACGCGGCGTCCAGCAGCGCCCGCGCACGTTTTCTGTAGGCCTCGCTTCGAGCGATGTTTCGGGCGACGATTTCCTCGTTATCGTCTACCTGGAGCCTGGCGTTGTACTGCCACTCGAACTGGTCACGGTCGTAGTTGCGATACACGTAGTCGCTCATGGCGTCACCACGATTCAAATACCGCCCGCCTCGCGCAGGCGGCCCAAGCCCTCACCGAACACCTCGGCCATGCGCTCTGCCCATTCGGTCTGGCCGGACTCCGATTGGATGAGGTCCTGGCGAATTTCGATTTCCACGTGCGGGATTCCGCGCTGTTCCCCGTGCACCGGCACCGCATAGTCCTTGTCACTGGTGAGGAAATAAGGTTCGTTGTCGCCTACGATGAGTTTTCCTTCCCCGTGCAACAGTTCAAGCAGGATGCGGGCGAACGTAGGGTCCTTGTCGTAAAGCACGCCGACGTGCCACGGTCGCGAAACGCCGAGATAGACGGGCGTGCAGCTGTGCATTGCGACCAGCACCGTGGGTCTGGCGGCTGCAATGCGGAGGTCGAGCAGGTCGCGAATGGTGTCGTGATACGGATGGAAGATTTCCCTTGCCCGAGCCTCGATCTCGCCCGGCATCAGACCGACGTTTCCCGGAATCATGGTGTCCTCGCTGAAGGCAGTGACGAAATCCCTTGCCGTGGGCCAGCGGTTGCAGTCCACGACAAGACGGGAGTAGTTCTGAAGCACGGCAGGGGCATCGAGCTTCTCGGATAGACGGCGAGTAACGCCTGCGATGCCGATGTCCCATGCGATATGGCGATCGAGATTCCTGCCCGACAGGCCGAGGGTACCCAGCCGCTTCGGGATCGCCTTCCCGGCGTGTTCTGCCGTGAGCACGAACGGCGAGCCTGCGTCCGGGCGCAGCACCTCAACCGGCGCCGGATCGCCGTCCCCGAGCAGGCGCGCCGCGATCTCCTCATCGGGTTCCATTTTCCGGGCTGATCCGAGAACGATTGACTCAACAATTCCGGCGCTCATCCTACACCGCCGGGGCTGCGCCCTGTCCATTGTCGCGTCATTGCCTGAAAATGGGCGGGGAAAGGAGCGACCGAGGCACAAGCGGAGAGCGGCATGACCTGGGAACTCAATCAGGCCCAGCGGGCTTTGAAAAAGCAGGCACGCGATCTCGCACGCGAGGTGATCGCGCCGACGGCGCAGATAACCGACCAGACCGAGCAGTATCCGTGGGACAACGTTCGTGCCCTCACCGACGCCGGCTTCATGGGGATGACTATCCCCGAGTCCTACGGGGGTCGCGGGCTCGAATACCTGGACGCGGTTCTGGTCATCGAGGAAATGGCCAAGGTCTGCGGCGTCACCGCGCGAATCGTGGTCGAAGCCAACATGGGCGCCATATCCGCCATCATGTGCTACGGAAGCGAGCCGCAGCGAAAGCTCGCGGCGGAGCTGGTGCTCTCCGGCGACAAGCCCGCAATATGCATCACCGAGCCCGGCGCCGGCAGCGCGGCGACGGATATGACCACCCGCGCCGATCCATTCGATGGGGGCTACGTTCTCAACGGAAGGAAACACTGGATCACCGGCGGAGGCGTTTCACGCCTGCACCTGGTTTTTGCCCGAGTGTTCGATACCGCGGGAAACGATCAGGGCATCGGCGGCTTCATTGCTCTGCGCGACGAGTCCGAGGGACTCAAAATCGGCAAACGTGAACCGACCATGGGTCTTCGGGGGATCCCGGAAACGGAGATCCTGTTCGAGAACATGGAGATCCCCTGTGAGCGGGTGGTAATGCCCCCCGGCGGATTTCGCCGTGGGTTCGCCGAGCTCATGAACGCCTACAACAGTCAGCGTATCGGCGCAGCGACGGTCGCTCTGGGTCTTGCCGCGGGTGCTTACGCCAAAGCGCTGGATTTTTCCAAGCGCCGCGAGCAGTTCGGGCGCCCCATCTGCGAATTCCAGGGGATCCAGTGGATGCTGGCGGACATGGACACTCAGATAGAGGCGGCGCGGCTGCTTATCCACCAGGCGGCCTCGGGCGCCGACCCCTTTCCCGATCCAAAGCTTGCGGCGCAGGCGAAAGTATTCGCCTCCGAGATGGCCATACGCGTGACCAATGATGCGTTGCAGATCTTCGGTGCCCGCGGCTATTCCAGAAATATGCCGGTTGAGCGCATGCTGCGCGACGCGCGCATGTTTACCATCGGCGGCGGCACGGCGCAGATCCTGAGAACGGTGATTGCCTCGCGCATACTCGAGCGCAAACTGCCGCAGACGCGGGACGGTTACGCCAGACTGGCAGGCGGCGGTGGGGCGGCGGAGTAGCAGCCGCGACGCGGAACATGCACCGACGGTGTGGGTGTTGCCCGCAGAGGATTACCGGCTGCGCACGGCTGGCTCCTCGACCGCAGGCACACCGAGGCGGCGCAAGGTATTCCGTTTCGGGCCGACTTTAACCGGACTCAATCACGAATGCTGCGCTTGAGCACACGATAGCCGGCAGGGGTGAGCTGCCCGTCTGAGCTGACCAATCCGGTTTCCACGGCGTGGCGCAGGATTTCCTGGTCGGTATCGTCCGTCATGTAGATCAGGCCGTCGCCGAAACGCTGTGACAATAAGCGCACGACCTCTTTCTGGTTGACTGTGACACCGGGTGCGGCGCGCATTGCGCGCGAACTGTTGCTCGAGTTCATGCTGCGACTTCCTGTCATTGGTCGTCTTTCCCTCGGGCCAAGATTCGCCCGGGACGACCCACGTCTGCCTGACACGGTCAATACAGCTTCGCTACGAGAGCGAAACGGGAAAGGAAATGTTGGGGCGCCAGCAGGCTGCTTTCAAGCTTTAACCCGCCGGCGTCGGTGACGCGTCTTGCGAGGAGGGCGAGTCCCGTGTGCCGAGCCGTGCGCCTTCACCGATACGCAGCAGGCTCGGAAGCAGTATCAGGGTGAAGGCGGTGCTGACGCACATACCGCCGATGATGACGGCAGCGAGCCCACGGTAAAGCTCGGTGCCTGCGCCCGGCACCACCAGCAGCGGCAGCATGCCGAATATGCTGGTGAGGGTGGTCATAAGAATGGGCCGAAGTCTGCGGCTCACTGCGTCCTCGACCGCGTCACGGCGCGAAAGCCCGTCGCGCTCCGCGGCCCGGGTCTGGTGCACGAGCAGGATTGCGTTGTTCACCACCAGTCCAAGAAGAATAATGAATCCCACCATGGTGAGCAGGTCCATGGGCTGAAAGATGCCGAGCCATTCGTTCATGATGTGGAGCGCCGTTGCGCTGCCCACCGTCGCCAGCGGTAATGCCAGCAGCACCAGCAGGCTGTCGACGAATGACCGAAACAATGCCGCCATGAGCAGGAACAGGATGGCGATGGCGAGGAGGAAGCTGCCCCCCATTTCTCTCAGCGCAGTCTCCAGCTTGTCGGCTGTGCCTGTGTAGCGGATCTCGCCGTCCTCCGGCAGGAAGCCGTCGACTACCGGAGAGACCTGAGACTTGAGGATCTGGAGGGTCTCTTCCAGCGACACGTTTTCCGGCGGCGTGACCTGAAGCGTCACCGTGCGCCGACGATCCAGGCGCCGGATCTCGCTGGGTCCGGCGGTGCGCTCCACCCGGGTAAGCTCGCCCACGGGCAGCACGCCCGCCGCCGGTGTCGCCAGCGGTATGGCGGCCAGCTCCTCCGGCGTATCCCAGGGCTGCACCCGCACGATGATGTCCAGACGGTTCTCACCGTCGAAGTAGTCACCCACAAACAAGCCTTCGCCCAGCGCTCTCGCCACCTGGGCCATGGTTTCCCGGTTCCAGCCGGCCTCGCGTATGCGCCGCTCGTCGGGAACCAGTCGAAGCTCCGGTTCAGCCAGCTCGAGATCCGGGAACGGACGTACGTTGGCGTTCGGCATCACCCCGGCGATGGTTCCGAAGGCCACCTGGGCCGCCTGCATCACCGTTTCCAGATTGCGGCCCTGAAGATTGACGTCGATGGTACGGCCTTCGCCGAAGCCGCCGAAAAGCGACAGCCGCTTGGCGAAAGCCAGGGTGTCCGGAAAGCCGCGGATGACCTCGTTCAATACCGGCACCAGCTCGCCGATACGTTCATCGTCCTCCGCGCGTACGCCCATGAAAACGCCCCGGGGAAAAGCGACAAAGAAATAGTGCTTGACCATGGGCTGCTTTTCCCCGCTCAGGTACGGCGCAATGCGCGCGGCGATGACGTCGCCCATCTCCTTCTCGATGTGGTTGATATTGACGCCGGGGGGCGGAATGATGAAGGCGAAAGCCAGGTTGCGATTGCCCTCCGGCAGGTAGTCCGCTTTTGGCATGAGCCAGATGCTGGCTCCCAGGGGCAGGCTCACGAGCAGGACGATCCAGACGGCGCGGCGAGCAGGCGTGTCGGTCAGGCGGATAATTCCCCGGGTCATTCCCCGCCACCATGCCGCATGGTTGTCCTCGAGCTTGACGTGGCTGAGCCAGGACCGGGCCGCCGTGGGGATCACCGTCAGCGAGAAGACCAGCGAGGCGACTACGGCGG
>DATIPL010000687.1:0-5009 GCA_035471965.1 Gammaproteobacteria bacterium | reverse complement strand
TTTTCGGCCGCCGCTATCCCGATCGTCGAGGTATCGACAACTCGCCGCAGCACGCTCGATGCGCAATCCAGCAACTCGCCGATGACTTCCTGCACCACGAAACCATCGGGCAGACACAGAAACACGGTTTCCGCCTTCGAGGCGATCTCCGCGGCCGATCCGGCCTGCGCCGCGCCTTCAGGAGCGCGCTCCGCCGTGCCGGCCTTGTCGAAAACCACCAGCGACGTTCCGTTCTCGTGCATGTTCGCCGCCATGTGGCCGCCCATGTTGCCGAGCCCGACGAAGCCGAATACCGTTTCGCTCATCGTCGCTCCTCCGTCAGCCCTGTTCGTCGAGAATTTTTCTGCCAACGCGGAATGACTCGACCCCGGCGGGGATTCCGCAATACACCGCAATCTGGGTCAGCACTTCCTTGAGCTGATCGGCGGTTAAGCCGTTTCGCACGGCACCTTTGAAGTGCAGCTCGAACTCGTGCATTCGGCCGAGGGCGGCGAGCATGCCGAGGTTCAGAATGCTGCGTTCCTTTTTCGACAGCACGTCGCTGCCCCAGCAAAGGCCCCAGGCATACTCGGTCACGAGTTGCTGAAATTCGCGATTGAAATCGTTCGCGCCCCTCATGGATTTTTCCACGTATTCAGCACCGAGCACCTGCTTGCGCATTTCCAGGCCTTTGTCGAATCGTTCTTTATCCACCCGAATCTCCTTGCTTGATCAGTTGAAGCGCCAAGATTACCCGAACCAGGACGAAAAATTTCACCTTCCCGGAGCCACCGTGACGGCGCCGCAGGATTGCCATTCCGGGAGGAAAGCCGTACAAGTGGAGCATGACCGCCTATAAAGCCCGCCGCCGGATCCCATCTGCCGATTCGCGACCCGACGAGCAAAGGGGTTGGAGCGGCAGGGTGCGACCCGCCCGCACCGCGGATTTGGCCATGATGGAGGACGTTCTCGAAGCCTCCGGGCTGCCTGTCGAAGGCGTTCGCGAGGGTCTGGGACGTTTCTTCGTCTACGTGGACGACGGCGGCGCGCTCCAGGGTGTCGTGGGCCTGGAGATCTATGGGACTGTCGGGCTGCTGCGTTCCGTCGCGGTGCTGGCGTCGGCGAGACGTCGAGGTATCGCGTCGGCGCTCATAGAGATTGCCGTTGCGCGCGCGCGAGAACGGGACTGCGAGGCTCTGTACCTGCTCACCCTGGACGCCGAGCGCTATTTCCGGCGCTTCGGATTCACCGCCATCGGCAGAGACGACGCGCCGGCGGGCATCCGAGGATCGCTCGAGTTCACCACGCTCTGTCCCGCCAGCGCGGTCTTGATGCGGAGAATGCTCGTGGCGTAGCACCGAATCCCGCTCGCCATGTCAGACCGCTGCATCGTCGTTCTCAATCCGAACTCCAACGAATCAGTGAGCTCGTCGATGGACGCAGCCCTTGCGCCGCTTTAAGTGATGGTCGGAGCGAGGATCGCATGCGTCACCCCGCGATTCGGACCCGCGGCCATCGAATCCGACGAAGACGCGGCGAAGGCCGCGCCGCGGGTGCGAGGATATGTCAGCAGGAATTCAACCAGCGCTGATGCCATTGTCATCGCCTGTTTCAGCGATCCCGGGCTCGAATCCGCGCGCAAGAGCACTCCAATTCCGGTTTTCGGCATGGCCGGGTCCGGCTATCCGACCGCGCTGACTCGAGGCGAAAGCTTCGGCGTGATTTCGATTCTGGAAAGCGCGATTCCGCGCCACCGGCGATAGCTGCGCACCCTGGGTATTGAATCGAGGCTGGCGGGCGATTTGCCGCTGGGGTTTGGTGTCAGCGGGCTTTTCCGATCGAGCCAGGTAACAAAGAAGCTCATGAGCGCGGGTCAAGCGCTGACACGAGACCACGGGGCGGACGTGCTGGTGCTCGGCTGCGCGGGACTCGCCGGCTACCGCGGCGACCTCGAACGGGTCATTGACATGCCGGTCGTCGACCCGGTGCAGACAGCCGTGGCCCCGGCCGCAGGAACGGTGCTGGCCGCGAATCTGTGAACTACCCGACCATACCCCGCTGCATTTCCGCCAGCGAGTGTGCCGGGGTCATGATTTCATCGACGTCGACTCGGAGCTGGCGCCCGATCTGGGTGCTAGAAAACAGGCCGCGAACTACCTGTGTGCCAGAGCCGATGCTCGGCATCGCCTCGTCTTCATCGGACTCGCCGATTCCGTTTGCGGATTGCACCACGAGCAGATGGCGCTGCTCCAGCGCCCGAAGCGTTGCCACAATGTGGCCCACCTGTGCGTTTCTGACGCTCAGCATGTGCAGCGCCTCGATTTCCCCTTGCGGAGTCATAATGTCGGAGACGCGAATTTCCGAGCGGGAGACCCGGGATTCCTGCACCAGCTTGATGGGTTTTTCGCCCTGGATGTCGTAGGAAGAGACGATGCCGAGAATCGTGCGATCCGCGTCCTCCACTAAAAGCAGTCGGACCCCCACTCGCTTCATGTGATCGAGAGCGTTGTCTATGGGCGCGTCGGGTCTGGTGGTGCGCGGCCGGACGTGATTGAAGTCCGTCATCACGTCTATGGCCGGACTCGTGAGGTAGGCTCGATCCGGTAGCTCGGGTGGGTGGACATAGCGGGTCGCCGCCTTTAGCCGGACGTGAGACAGAGTTCCGAATGGTTCAGTCATGACGGTCTCCTCGAGGGCGATGCTTGTCCCTTGTTGTTATGATCTCGCCGGCGCGTAACTGAGCAGCGCGGCGGGGCGATGTGCGCCAGTCGCGGATTATAATCCAAATGCGCTTTTCGGCTCCGCTGTTGCTCCCTGCGTACGTCGAACAGATGCCGCGGGGCGGACAAATGTGGTTCAATCCGGGCTTCGGACCCGAGTGAACAGAGGAAGTCGGCTTGATACAGGATAAGAGCGAAAAAATCGTGCAGCCGGCCTGGCCTGATGCGCTCTACGATCTGCTTTGTGCCGAGGGCGTGACGTTGTTCGCCTACGTTCCCGACGCCGGGCACAGGGTGCTCATCGAGCGTTCGCTCGCCGACCCGGCGGTCAAGTCGATTCCACTCACCACCGAGGAGGAGGGCGTTGGCATCCTGGCCGGCGCGAATCTTGGGGGCGCCAAAGGCGTGCTGCTGATGCAGTCGAGCGGCGTCGGCAACTGCGTGAATTTTCTTTCCCTGGTCAAGAGCGGGAAGTTTCCGTTCCTCACCCTCATCAGCATGCGGGGCGACTTCGGTGAGGGAAATCCCTGGCAGATGCCCATGGGTCAGGCCACGCAGCGGGTGCTGGAGGCCATGGGCGTCATCTGCCTGCGCATCGAGAACGCCGACGACGTGCTTCCCTCCGTTTCCGCGGCGCTCACCATGACCTTCAAGTCCGGAAACGCGGTGGCGGTTTTGCTCACCCAGAAGCTCCTTGGTGCAAAGGCTTTCTAGGAATGGCGGCCATGAACGACGAATCCGCGAGCCGAGAACAGCCGGAAAGCGGTTACCTGCTGGATCGCCGACTGGCGGTTCCGGCGCTGCTGGGCGACCATCGGGATTTTCTCATTGTCACCGGACTCGCCGGAACGGCGAAGGACATAGCGCATTTGAGCGACGACGGCGCGCACGTGTTTACCATGGCGGGTGCAATGGGCGCCGCGGTTTCCATCGGACTGGGGCTCGCCCTGGCCAAGCCGGACCGGCGCGTGCTCGTCGTTACCGGCGATGGCGAGCTGCTGATGAACCTGGGCGCGCTGGCCACGGTTGCCGTAATGCGCCCACCGAACCTTGCCGTGGTATGTGTCGATAATGGTCACTACGGCGAAACCGGAGGGCAGCGCAGCCACACCAGCCTGGGCGTGAATCTGGAGGCGATGGCGGCTGCGGCCGGAATGCCGGCGACCCGAACGATCTCGAAAGAAGACGAGATCCCGGCTGCCTCCAGGCTCCTGCGCGAAAGCAACGGTCCGGCCTTTGTGGTGCTCAGGGTTCGGCCAGGCGATCCACCGGCCTATAAACGCAACATGGATGCAGCGGCCTGCCGCGTGCGCTTTCGCGCAGCGCTACTCGGGCCATAGCCGCCCGCCACTGTTGAAGCCAGGCGGCCGCCAGCGCGGACTGGCGGTCACGATTGCGGCGGCTGCTTTGCTCTCGAGCGCTTCCGTTTACGCCTGGTCGGCGGTGCCGGGGGGTCACGCGTGCTCTCCAAACCTTGCAATCGAACTATTCATCCTTTGTGTCGAGCTCGGCTACGGCGACCCCCGATCTTCCCTGAACAGGGAAGAGCGTGAACGAATAGTCGACGCCCATGTCGAGGAAGACCGCACTCGTCTGCCGAGACGCGTTCTCCGGTGGCACTTTTAAAACCCAAGCTGGAATCCAGCCAGCGGGTTTCAATTTTCGTCATTCATTCTTTTATCCCGCCGTTCAATAAGGATCGAAACTCGGATCAATCGAACAGATCTTTCCTGGAACGACGCGCTGCGTGCCATCGGCCGCGCCATTCACTTGATGGGAGAGCTGATCGTGCCGGCGCATAGCGTGCCCGTATTCCATGGCGCGGGTTTCAAGCCTGTGTTCGAATCGTCTCCGTTTTCCGGATCGCGCTGCGCGGCGGATTTGCCGGCACGGCTCGGTAAGGATACGAGCGCGGTCTGTTCCAGGCTCGCGTCGCCGGATCCCTTCGCTCCACCGGAAGACGGCATGCCCGGTGAGCGGATGGGCGATGGCGATCTTTCCCTGCGCAGGATTGCGGATAGGTCGCGAACCTTCACCCTCGCCCGCATTGCTGGTCGAAAATGTGATGCGTCCGAACACTCTGGGGTGACGCGGCATTATTTCTGGATACCGCCACCGGAAAATCGATTTTCCGGCGCGTATCGCCGGGGCGCGGAGTTATGGCGGGATGAGCGAGATCACTGACGATGGACTGAGTCGCAGTGCCACCGCGGCGAAGTACCGGAACTTTGCCGCCGAGCTGCACCCGGAGGCGGTGTTTGCGGACGTGCGCGCGCTCTATGGGTTCTCAGCGCGTCACGGAAGGCGGGA
>DATIPL010000686.1:0-7606 GCA_035471965.1 Gammaproteobacteria bacterium | reverse complement strand
CCAGCTGCGAGTCGCGGGGGGGAATGTGAGTCAGGTGGCAGCGCGATCGGGACTGGAGCGCACCCATCTGTACCGCAAATTGAAAAGCCTCGGCATCGACCCCAAGGCGGTCGCTACGGCGGACGAGTGACGATAATCGTGCGGAGTGCCGCAGCGAGTGACGACCCGGTATAAGAAAGTCTCGGGGCTCAAGTCAGAATCAAAATTACCTACGCCAGCAAAGGGAAATGAAGATAATCATTCTGGGCGCGAGCCAGGTGGGGTCTACCGTTGCAGCCAATCTGGTGAACGAGGCCAACGACATCACGGTCGTCGATCGCAACGTGAATCAGCTGCGCAATCTTCAGGACCACCTTGATATTCGCGGTGTTGTCGGACACGCGTCCTATCCCGAAGTTCTGGCTCAGGCGGGCGCGGAAGACGCCGACATGATCCTCGCGGTGACGAACAGCGACGAAGTCAACATGGTCGCGTGCCAGGTTGCATATACGTTATTTCACACGCCGACGAAAATTGCCCGGGTGCGATCTTCCGAATATCTCGATTTCAAGGACATATTCGCCCAGGACGCGTGCCCCGTGGACGTGCTAATCAGCCCGGAGCAGCTCGTCACCACCTACATCCAGAGACTCATCGAAACCCCGGGTGCGCTGCAGGTGCTGGATTTCGCCGAAGGCAAGATCCGTCTGGTCGCGGTAAAGGCCTACTATGGAGGACCGCTGGTGGGCCACGCGCTGCGCGAGCTGCCCAAGCATATGCCCGGGATAGAAACGCGCGTCGCGGCCATCTTCCGTCGCGACCGGGCGATCGCGCCGGACGGTAACACCGTAATCGAAGCCGACGACGAGGTTTTTTTCGTCGCCGCTGCGGAACACATTCAGTCCGTCATGGGGGAACTCAGAAAACTGGACCGATCGGTGCGCCGGGTGCTGCTTGCCGGCGGCGGGAATATCGGTCAGCGTCTCGCCAGCGCGCTGGAGGCGAAATACAACGTCAAGCTGATCGAGCATTCCCTGGAGCGGGCAAAAGATCTGTCCCACAAGCTGAACAAGACAATCGTGCTGCAGGGAGACGCCGCGGACGAAGAGTTATTGCGGGAAGAAAACATCGACAACACGGATGTTTTCTGCGCCGTCACCAATGACGACCAGATCAACATTCTTTCGGCCATGCTGGCCAAGCGCATGGGTGCGCGGAAGGTCATGGCACTGATTAATCGCGGCGCGTACGTCGACCTCGTCCAAAGCAGCATGATCGACATTGCCATCTCTCCCGACCAGACCACTATAAGCAGCCTGCTTGCGCATATCCGGCGCGGCGACGTAGCAGTGGTTCACTCCTTGCGGCGAGGCGCCGCCGAAGCCATCGAAGCCATCGCCCACGGCGACCAGCGAACGTCGAAGGTGGTGGGACGCCGGGTCGAGCAGATCAAGCTGCCCCAGGGTGCATCCATCGACGCGATACTCCGCGGCGACAAGGTAATCATCGCCCACCATGATACGGTCATCGAAGCCGACGACCACGTTATCTTGTTTCTCATCGACAAGAAGCGCGTGCCGGAAGTGGAGCGGCTTTTCCAGGTGGGGGTGACCTTTCTGTGACCCCGCATTCACTTCCCTGCGCGGCGTCATAGTTCAATCTCGCTGATGCATCTGTTCGCCATTCAACGCATCCTGGGCCTGCTGCTTGCTGTGTTCAGCCTGACCATGCTGCCTCCCGCTGCGCTCTCATGGTGGGTGGAGGACGGCGCGTTGCGATCTTTTCTGGTCGCCTTCTTTCTCGTTCTTGCGGTAGGGCTCGTGCTCTGGCTGCCGGTACGGAAGATACGCCGTGAAATGCGGGTCCGCGATGGGTTTCTCATCGTCGTGACCTTCTGGGTTGCCCTCGGGATCTCGGGCAGCGTGCCGCTTGCTCTGGATGAGCACCTTTCTTTCTCGTTGACGGATTCAGTGTTCGAGTCCATTTCTGGCCTTACGACCACGGGGGCAACGGTAATCACGGGAATTGACCTGCTGCCTCCCTCAATCTTGTTCTACCGACAGCTGCTGCAGTGGCTCGGCGGCATGGGTATCATCGTCCTCGCCGTGGCCATACTGCCGATGCTGGGTATTGGCGGCATGCAGCTTTATCGGGCCGAAACGCCAGGTCCGCTCAAGGACAACAAACTGACCCCCAGAATCACGGAAACGGCAAAGGCGCTCTGGTATATCTATCTCACCCTCACCATTGTCTGCGCCCTGGCGTATTGGTTCGCCGGCATGAGCGGTTTCGACGCCATCAGCCACAGCTTCTCCACCGTTGCCATCGGCGGCTTCTCAACCCACGACGCGAGCCTGGGTTACTTTGATAAACCCCTGGTAGAGGGCATCGCGATCGTTTTTATGACGATCTCCGGAGTCAATTTCGCTCTTCACTTCAGCGCCTGGCGCGGGCGAAGCGTTCGCACCTATCTCGCAGACGCCGAGTTCAAAACCTATGTTTCGCTGCTTCTCGCCATTGCCGCGATCACGAGCGCCTACCTTTTTCTTTCGGAGACCTTTACGGATCCGGTCTCGGCATTGAGGTACGGCGTCTTTCAGGCAGTCTCCATCAGCACCACCACCGGATTCACCACCAGTGGCTATTATGTTTGGCCAAGCTTTCTGCCGGTGCTGCTCTTGTTCGCCAGTTTCATCGGCGGCTGCGCCGGTTCAACCGGCGGCGGATTGAAGGTCATCCGCGTGTTGCTGCTCTTCAAGCAGGGATTCAGCGAGATCGTTCGGTTGATGCATCCGAACGCTCAGGTGCCGATCAAAGTAGGCGGCAAATATATGCCGGATCGCGTCGTGGACGCAGTCTGGGGATTTTTTGCCACCTATGTCGCCACATTCAGCATCATGCTTCTGGTTTTGATGGCGACGGGACTGGACCAGGTTACCGCATTTTCCGCGGTCGCAGCGTGCATCAACAATCTGGGCCCGGGACTTGGACAAGTAGGACTGCACTACGGAGACTTGAGCAATACCGCCAAATGGATATTGAGCCTGGCCATGCTCATGGGACGACTGGAGATCTTCACCCTTCTGGTGGTGCTGTCTCCGGGGTTCTGGCGAAGCTGAGATCAGGCTGGAGCGCGGAGGCTGCAACGGCAGCGTAATTGCGATTCGGCTTTATCGCCTCGAGAAATGACCGCGATTGAAAGACTGAAGAAACTTCTGGATTCGGGCAGGGACAGCGCCATGCTTCGTTATGCGCTGGGAGATGCTTACCTGAAAGCAAAGAATCCGGCTGCGGCGGCCGATCATCTGCGTCAGGCCGTGAATCAGGAACCGGAGTATTCCGCGGCGTGGAAGCTGCTTGGCAAGGCGCTGGCCGAGGACGGATCAGCGGACGACGCCGCGGAAGCCTATCGGCGGGGCATCAGCGTGGCGGAGCAAAACGGCGACGTTCAGGCGGCCAAGGAGATGCGTGTATTCCTGAAGCGACTTGAGAAAAGCGGCAGCTAGACCTCGGTGGTCCCTTGAGCGGCGCCCGCTCAGGCGCACCACGCTTCGGCTCCCAGGTGGAGGTCCAGGGTGCCGGTCAGGCGACCGATGTTGTCCAGATTGTTTCGTCGACAATACTCCACCAGCCCCTGGTTGATGCTTCGGCAAACCAGCGGATCGTAAAACAATGCGGTCCCAATCCCTACGGCGCTGGCTCCCGCGATCAGAAACTCCAGCGCATCCCCGGCGGTGGCGATACCGCCCTGGCCAATGATGGGAACGCCGTGCGGGCGCGCGACCTGATAAACCTGGTGCACCTTCAGCAGCGCCATGGGCTTGATGGCAGGCCCGGAGAGACCGCCCTGGTTGCTGCCGATGACCGGCGTTCGCGTCTCAACGTCGATCGCCATGCCCATAAAGGTATTGACGACCGCCAACCCATCGCTGCCCGCGTCGATGCATCTGCGAGCGTTCTCTGAAATGTCGGTCTGGTTCGGGGACAGCTTCGTGATGAGCGGTTTATCCGTTTCGGCTCGACATGCTTCCACCACCCTCGCCGACATGTCCGGATCGTTTCCGAAGGCGACGCCGCCCTCTCGCACGTTGGGGCAGGAAATGTTGATCTCCATGGCGTCGATGGAAGAGTCGTCGAATATGCGGGTGACCGCAGCGTACTCCTCCACCGTGGCGCCGGAGAGGTTGGCGATGAAGCGGGTTTCGTCGACGTCCAGCCGCGGAAGAATCTTCTCCACCACGTGACGGCAGCCGGGATTCTGAAGCCCTATTGAGTTGAGCATACCCGCGGGTGTCTCCCAAACACGATGCGGCGCGTTACCGAGCCGGGCAGAGAGCGTGGTGCCTTTCAGGCAGACGGCACCGACGTCGCGGTTGGAAAAGCCTTCCACCCGTGTGTACTCTTCGCCGAAGCCCACGCATCCGGAAAGCAGAACCAGCGGCGTATTGAACTGCATGCCACAGTAGTCGATGGCGAGCCGCTTCCGGTCTGCTCTAGTCAGTGTCATGTTTCACGTGGTCCTGTATCAGCCGGAGATCCCGCCAAACACCGGCAATATTATACGCCTTTGCGCCAATACCGGCGCATGCCTGCATTTGATTCGGCCTTTGGGATTCCGTCTGGACGAGCGGCGACTGCGCCGTGCGGGGCTCGACTATCACGAATGGGCCGATGTTCGCGAGCACGACACGCTCGAAGCATTCCAGGCGCAGACGCGTCCACCGCGCTTGTTCGCGTTATCCACCCGGGCGAAGCGCTGTTATTCGGATGAGCGCTACCGAAGCGGTGACGCATTCTTGTTCGGCCCGGAAACCCGCGGTCTCCCCGAAGGCATTCTGCAAGCGCAGCCCGCCTCGCGGTGGTTGCGGATCCCGATGAGGCCGGGAAATCGAAGTCTGAATCTATCTAACGCCGTAGCCGTGGTGTGTTACGAAGCCTGGCGGCAGCGCGCTTTCGAGATCGAGGACGTGCCGGGGGAAAGTGATCGATGCGCCTGAAGGAAACGAGCAAACTCGGTCATTGTCAGTGACGGCATCCGTGCTTGCAGGAAGCAAGAATCGGCGCGAACGACGCGTGAATTCAAGCGGTCGAATCTACCCGTCCTAATGAGCACGACCCTGCCGCCGGTAGACCGCCAGCTGGACAACGGGCGGCACTCCTTGGCTTAGTCAGTTGGAAATACGGCTCATCTCATGCCGGGCGCGCCCGCATGGTTCGCGATTTTCATGATCATTTCCTTCAGCGCGGTGCGATGCGGCTCCATCAGACCCGACCATACCCGGGCGGTCTCGATGGCGTCGTATTCCAGCCCATCCACGTGCTCTACGCCGTACATCAGCCACGCCGGGCTGACGTCCAAGATGCGCGCGATTCCGTCGATGTTGCGCGGATGCTTACACTTTCCGGTCTCGATGCGCTGGACCACGGCCTGGCTGGTGCCCACCGCGGCCGCCAGCTCGTGCTGGGTGAGGCCCTTGTCCAGTCGCCGACGGGTCAGGCGGCCGCCGAGAGAGTCGTCGCCGGCGCGATCAAACGAGAGTTTCGGCATGGAAAACACACTCCGGTTGTTTTTTAGGGTTCTGATTTCACCAGATTCGAAGGAAACGTTTTTTGAACCAGTCCACAATTGCGCATTTTTGTCCCGCCGGTAGAGCCTCCCGCGCCCCCGAGCTGTGCTCAGGGGGCGTCCGCCAGCGCAGGGGGCTCCGATGAGCCTGCGATACTTCGCCAGCGCGCCGCGAGGTTTCGAAGATCTGCTCGAAGCCGAGATCGAGCGACTCGGCGCCGCTGGACTCAAGCGCCGTCCCGGTGGGGTCGGCTTTCGCGGGTCGCTCGAGACCGGCTACCGGGTCTGCCTCTGGTCCCGGCTTGCCGAGCACGTACTGCTGCAAGTGGGCGAGTTTCCGGCCGCGACTCCAGAGGAACTCTACCGGGGCATCAGCGGGATCCTCTGGCGAGAGCATCTGGATGCTTCCGGGACCCTGGCGGTGACCTTTGTCAGCCGACACTCCGGCTTCAGGCACACCCATTTCGCCGCCCTCAGGGTCAAGGATGCGGTCGTCGACCAGTTTCGTGCCGCCACCGGTGCGCGGCCCTCTGTGGAGCTGAAGAATCCGGACCTGCGGATCCATGTTTTCGCCGAGCGTGACAGGGTGTCGGTGTACATCGATCTGGCCGGCGCTCCGCTGCACCGGCGCGGCTACCGCGTTCGTCCGCTTGCCGCTCCCGTCAAAGAAACGCTCGCCGCCGGCATCCTGATGCGCGCCGGCTGGCCGCAAATACTCGCCCGGGGAGGCGCCCTAATCGACCCCATGTGCGGGTCGGGAACATTTCTCGTCGAAGGCGCATGGATGGCGCTTGATTTCCCTCCGGGGGGGCTGCGCGAGCAGTTCGGTTTTATGGGCTGGAACCGGCACGACCGGGCGCTGTGGGGACGCCTGCGCGAAGAAGCGGGGCGACACTCGGTGCAGCATCCGGAAGGCGGTCCGCCGATTCTCGGTTTCGACGCCGACGCCGACGCCACCGCCGCCGCGGCGGCCAACCTGGCCCGGGCCGGGCTGACGGGCAGGGTACGGCTGGAGACCCGCCCCCTTTCCGAGCTGGAAAGACCGCCAGGGGTCATCGGGCTCCTGGTCACCAATCCCCCCTACGGCGAGCGTCTGGACAACGACCGGGGACTGGAAGCGCTCTATGGAGAGCTGGGACAAACGCTCAAGTCCCGCTTCGCGGGTTTCGAGGCGGCGGTGCTCGCCGGTGAGCCGGCTCCGGTCGAGGCCATCGGCTTGAAGCCGCATCATGTCCACCGGGTTTTCAACGGCCCTATCCGCTGCCGGCTGCTGCGCTACACCCTGCATGCAAGCGGCAAGCCGGATACGGAGTCGCGCCCGCCCGGGGCAAAGGCAATCGCCTCGGTCGATGCCACCGATTTCGCCAATCGACTGAACAAGAACCTGCGCCGGCTTCGAAGGTGGGCGAAGCGAAACAATATCGACTGCTACCGCATCTATGACGCGGATGTGCCCGAGTACGCGCTGGCGGTCGACCTCTATCAGGGCGAGTCGCTTTGGGCCCATGTGCAGGAATACGCGGCGCCCCCGAGCGTCGACCCCAGGCGCGCCGGCGATCGCCTCGGCGCCGCGCTGGCGGCAATCCCCGAGGTCCTCGGGATCGAGAAGCAACGCGTGGTGTTCAAGCGCCGTCAGCGCCAGCGTGAAAAGCGTCAATACGAGCGCGTCGCGGCGACGGATGAATACATGCAGGTCCAGGAGGCCGGTTGCCGGCTGCTGGTGAATTTGAAGGACCGTATCGATACCGGTCTTTATCTGGACCACCGGCCTATACGGATGCTCATTCGCGAGCTCTCCGGCGGGCGCAGCTTTCTGAACCTTTTTGCGTATACCGGCACGGCCTCGGTCCAGGCCGCGGCAGGCGGTGCCCGCACCACGCTGAGCGTCGACATGTCGACCACTTACAATGAATGGGGACAGCGCAATCTAAAGCTCAACAATTTATGCCCGCCGGATCATCGCTATCTTCGTGCCGACTGCATCGAGTGGATCAGCGCTGCGCCCGATGAATCCTTTGACCTCGCGCTGCTGGATCCGCCCACATTTTCGAATTCCAAGCG
>DATIPL010000685.1:0-5420 GCA_035471965.1 Gammaproteobacteria bacterium | reverse complement strand
GCTGGCCGCGGTGGAGGAATTTCTACCCGAAGGCTACCAGACTCTCGGCACCGTGCTCGAGGTCAGGCACTTCGCCGCCACCCCGGTGGGCCTCGAAGTCAGGGCCTTTGCCGAGCTCAGCGCCATAGAAGGACGAACGCTGGTCTTCGCCCTCAAGGCTGAAGACGAGATGGAGACTATCGGCGAGGGAAGCCACGAGCGGGTGGTCGTCAACGTCGATCGCTTCGAGAAGCGGGTGAAGAAAAAAGCGGAAGCCGCGGGTTAGGGCGGCTCAATCTGAACCTTCACCCAGTACGCCACGTCCCGACGCTCGGGCCCGAGCGATCGCACCTCTGCCTTGAGACCGGTCGCCAAATCCGAGAGCTTGCCGTCCAGAGTGGTCTGGCCGAACCGGGACCGGTCGAGCCAGATCCTGGTGGATGCCGTCATGCGATAGCTGCGCTCTTTGCCGTTGATATCGAGCGTCATTATCCCGGCTTCAACATCCACGTCCACGATCGTTCCCAAAGCCACGTATTCACTCTTGAGATACGGATACGCGCCCACCGGAATGTGGCGTTCGGTCATCTCCTGGCCGAAGGCGAGAGATGCAAACAGCACCAGAGATGCCGGTAGCATCGAAAAGATCGCTCGGCTGCGTCGCTCAGTTCTCATGGTCTGGATCTCCAGGTCGCGGCGTTACGAATCGGCGAGCTCGTTTTCAGCGTCTTCGAGCGCCTGCAGGGCCCGGTTGGCAAGGCGCTTCTTGCGGAAGATGCTGCGCTTCGCCTTCTTTGCCAGCCGACCCGCGCGTTCCAGGTGCGCCACCGCCTCGGGATGCAGGCCGGCGCCGCTCAAAACCATGGCAGCGTCCTCAATCTCGAAGGCGGCGATCCTGAGCTGCTCGTCGAAGTCACCGAATAGCGCGAAGCGTTTTCCGAGACCGCCCTCGATGAGCTCGACAGAGGCGCGGATGTTCTCGAGCGCGTTGATGACCCGCAAGAATGCCGCGACCGCCACCACTTGAGTCGCTTCGAGGTCTATACCGACGCCGTTGGGGTCGATGCTGGCAAGAAACTGCCCGGAAGGCGATCTGTTGAACGCGTCGCTGTTATAAAAGGCTACCGATCCTTCCACCGTCTCGATGGCGTTGTTGTGGAAAAAGGGACCGGTGTCCGCGGCCTCCACCAGCGGCGGCGTGTTGAACGTGCCGTCGCCGGGGACGCCGAAACCGTCATCCGGCGGCACCCGCTCGCCGATCTGGTCGATGGGCTGATCGATCAGGTCCTCGACGCCGGTATTGAAATTGGCGTTTCCGCCATCCCGTCCGCCGACGGTAGCGTTGGCTCCCGCGTTTCGGTGGCAGATGTTGCACTTGCCGAGAGTGTTGTCCAGAAAGATGTCCTGCCCGCGCCTGGGCACCGGGCCCTTGAGCTCGAGCGGAAGATCCAGATCCTCCTGCCGACCGAGGGCGAGCTGGAACGCTTCCAGCGCATCGAGCTCCTCTTCCGTCGGCAGTCTGAAATCGACGCCGGGCACACGGTTCAGGGTGAGCGTGAAGTGCTGGATCACTGCCCCGACTGCGAACGCCCTCAGGCTTCCGTCCAGGGGCGCACCGTCCCCCGACCAGCCGGTGCGCGGGCCGCCGGGGCTGTCCACGGAGCTTCTCAACCCGAGGGTGTGGGGAACGCCACGCTGTGTGAAAACGTTCTCCAGATCCGAAAACCCGTCGAGGTTCTCCAGGATAAGCCCGAACTGACGCATGAGTCGGGGGTTTTCAAAGTTGGCGTCGAGATCGGGCTGAAACTCGGCCACAAACAACGCATCGTCGTCGGGCAGGGTGGCGATGAACGCTGCGTCGATGGTGAAGTTGTTTTCCGCACGATGACAAGCACCGCAGGTGCGCCCATTGCCGTCAAATGTTTCATCGAAGAAGATCCGGCGCCCTTGGGTAACGAGCTCCTGCTCTGGCGTGAGGTCGGGCGGGGGCTGCGCACAGCCATACAATGCGAAAGGAAGCACGGCGGTAGCGGTGAAGGATGGAAGCCACTCGAGCTTACGCATCCCGGCGAGGTTCGATGCCATTCTGCCCTCCTTGCACCTCCGCAGCTGAGGAGTCGATCAATTGAGGGGCACAGGTCCATTGACGCCCGAGCTCGAGTTCCCTCAGGGCGGCGATGTCGGGATATGAGCAAAGTATACGTTTGTGACGTTAACGGATTCGTGACTCAGTTGGCATCGCATCGTCGAAAGAATTTAGCGTATCGAAAAAAGAAAATTAGATACTTCTTTGCATCGAAAGGGCCGAAAGAGGAGTTGCGCGCGACCTGCGCGAGGTGGGAAAGGCGAACGGAAGCGGCACCGGCGCGGGCCGGTGCCGGGAACTCATGCTGCTTCGGGAAGTGTCCGCTTGTCGGCATAGCGGGAAGTATCCAAAATTTCAGCAGGCTCGAGGGCATCTGCCGTCGAAGATTCGTCGACACACGCTTCGCGCGCTGCAACCTGGGCCGAGTATTCCGACAGCCGGCGACGAGGTTTCATCCAGCGAGCGATGAGGTCTCACCCGGCTGAGAACGCTGCCACACGCATGACCTCGAGAATCTCCGGGGATCGCTTATCGAAGTCGAGGAAAAATCGAACGCCGAAACACGTTCCGAATGCGATCAACCCGGTTATCGCCACGCACCATGCATCGGCAACCAATCCTTCCGTAGCCCGGGCGGGCTGAACCGGTATCCGCGAACCGGGGACGACGAGTACGGAAATAACCGCTGCCAAACCAATAAAAACGATGAAGTACACGAGATCCATAACCCACCTCCGGGACCGGTGTCACAAAAAACCGCGAAACCCCGGAGCTTGGGTTCGAGCCATCAGCCCACGCGGCGCCCCGCCGCACCGCGGTTGGTGCGGACGGCTGTACCGGCCCGCTCGAGGAGCGTGGCGATTCCACCTGACGTGGACGGGCTTCGGGCGGCTCCCGCAGTTCACCCGCGCAGCGGCTGTCTGCAACGAGCCCCTCGGGTTGCGGAGCGCCAGAGGCTGACGTCCGAGCGCCCTCCTCGACGGGAGGACGGTGGCGAAACGCGCCGCAGCTCCCGGGCCTCGCCGAAGTGAGTCATGGCAACTTCAGCCGGCCGACAAACACGGGCAGCGGCGGGCGCCGATATCGGCACTTTCAAACCCGGTTCAATCGATGCCATTTGCTCTGAAATCCCGGGGACCGCCGACACCTCGTATGCCGGACGGCTCCGGTTTTCCGGGTAAACTCCCGTCAGAGTCGTCTAATCGCGTTTCAGTCGGCGCTATCGACCTCATGGACAGGCTCGGGTCCGCCGACTCTCAAAGGTGGTGAAGGATGAAAGTCGGGTTCATTGGCCTTGGTAATGTCGGAGGCAAGCTCGCGGGCAGTCTGCTTCGCAACGGATTCGATCTCACCGTTCGCGACATCGATTCCTCGGCTGCGCGCCCGCTTCTGGACAAGGGCGCAAAATGGGCAGACTCGCCATGCGCGCTGGCCCGGGCAACCGACCTGATCATGACCTGTCTGCCGAGCCCTGCGGCCAGCGCTGCGGTCATGGAGGCCGCGGACGGTGTGTTGGCGGGACTCTCGAAGGGAAAGATCTGGGCCGAGATGAGCACCACGGACGAGGCTGAGATCAGACGCCTGGGCGCGCTGGTGAGGGAAAAAGGCGCGTTTCCCGTGGACTGCCCCGTCTCGGGCGGCTGCCATCGTGCCGCCAGCGGCAACATCTCGATTTTCGTCGGTTGCGAGCGTGAAACTTTCGAACGCGTGCTGCCGGTCATCAAGGCCATGGGCCGGCGCATTCTTCATACCGGACCGCCGGGCACGGCGTCCATGCTCAAAGTCGTGACCAACTATCTCGCCACCGCGAATCTGGTGACGCTGTGCGAAGCATTGATGACCTCGAAAATGGCGGGGCTGGATCTCAACATTGCCTACGAGGCCATCCGCATCTCCTCCGGAAATTCCTTCGTGCACGAAACCGAGAGTCAGGTCATTCTGAACGGCAGTCGTAACATCAACTTCACCATGGATCTCGTGGTCAAGGACATGAGTCTGTTTCAGGTGGTAGCGCAGCGCGCCGACGTGCCGCTGGAGGTTGCGCCGCTTTTGCTCAGAATTTTCGAGGACGGAGTCAGCCGCTACGGCCCGCGGGAGCTTTCGCCCAACATCATTCGGCGCCTGGAGGAGAGCTGCGGCGCCGTTGTTCGCGCTCCGGGGTTTCCTCCGGAAATGATCGACGACGAGCCGGAAGCACCCGGCTATGAAGTGAAGGTCGGCGCTGAAGCATCCACTATTTGATCCCGCATTCTCTGATTGCAGCGCGGGGCGCGCCGCCAGGCGCGATTCCCTCACGAACCGATGCGCGCTGATCCCTCGAGAAGCTCAGCGATCTCCCCATCGCTCAAGTCGTACCAATGCTCGTAGGCGTCAGCGACAGCGAAGCTCGATCCGCCGCGCACATTCGCACACCATGTCTCGTCGGCCAGCTCGGCGATGGCCGCCACCGAGCTGGCGTGACCCGTAGGTACCGCAACCACGACTTTTTCCGCGCCCAGTTGCCGCAAGGCGGCGACCGCTACCCGCATGGTGGAGCCGGCCGCAATGCCGTCATCGACGATGAGCACGGTTCGCCCGGCGAGCTTGGGCAGCGGGCGATCCCCGCGAAGCAAGGTCAGCCTGTGCTCGACTTTTGACCGCGCCTGTGCCGTGCTCCGTTCGACCGCATCCGGCGAGATCCCGAAACGCTGCACTGCAGCCTGGCTCACCCAGGCGCTGCCGTCGAACGCGACGGCGCCAAAGCCGGATTCGGTATTCCAGGGCAGCAGGATCTTGCTCACCGGCAGCACCTCGAGCTCGAGCCCGAGACCTGCCGCGATTTCGACCGCAACCGGTACGCCACCGGCGGGAATGGCCGCGACCAGCGCATGACTGCCGCGAAAATCGTTCAGCATTCCGGCAAGGTGCCGCCCGGCGTCCGCGCGATCGGCGAAAACGGGCGCCCTGTCGCGCAGCGCGAGCTCGTCGTGGTAGCTTGCCATCTGATCAGATACTGGACGCCGAATAGCGGATTCTGCCACAGGGAATCCTGCCGCGGCTGAACGACGCCTGTCATGCGACGCGCTCGAGACCCGAAATTTCAATCCATGAGCCGAAACTACGAAGCCAAAGCGCGTCGGCTGGTGCTGGTGCTCGGCGATCAGCTTCAGCCCGATTCCGCCGTTTTCGACGATTTCGAACCGGAATACGACGCCGTGCTCATGGTGGAGGCCAGGCATGAGGCGAATTACGTGCCGCAACACAAGAGCCGTTTGGTGCTTTCTTTCTCCGCCATGCGCCACTTTCGGGACGAGCTCGAGGGTATGGGAATGCGGGTGCATTACGCCGAGCTGGAGGACCGGAGCAATCGCGGCAC
>DATIPL010000684.1:0-1672 GCA_035471965.1 Gammaproteobacteria bacterium | reverse complement strand
TGGCGGTGGGCGGCAACATGTGGCGGCGCAGACAATTCGAGCCCCTGCTCATCGAGACCCACCACATCTCGCCCTGCTATGCATACAGGGGTCGAGCGCCCGACGAGACCGAAGAAGCCTACGGCTTGCGCGTCGCCAACGAGCTGGAGGAGAAGGTCCTGGAGCTCGGGGCGGAGACCGTCATCGGCTTCATCTGCGAACCGGTCGTGGGGGCGACCGCCGGGGCGGTGCCCGCGGTGCCCGGCTACCTGAAACGGGTGCGCGAAATCTGCGACCAGTACGGCATCCTGCTGATTCTGGACGAGGTGATGTGCGGCATGGGCCGCACCGGCACCATGTACGCCTGTGAGCAGGACGGCGTGTCTCCGGATCTCATGTCTATCGCCAAGGGGCTTGGGGCCGGCTATCAGCCCATCGGCGCGATGCTGGTCTCGGACCGGATCTACGAAGCCATCGCCGGCGGCAGCGGGTTTTTCCAGCACGGTCATACCTACATGGGCCACCCCACCGCTTGCGCCGCAGGACTCGCGGTACAGGACGTCATTCACGAGGAAAATCTCCTGGATAACGTGATCAGGCAGGGCGAAGCGCTTGATTCCGCGCTTCACGAGCGTTTCGGCAACCACGCTCACGTCGGCGATATCCGGGGACGCGGTCTTTTCCGCGGAATCGAGCTGGTGGCGGACCGTGCGTCCAAGGCGCCGCTGGATCCCTCGCTGCAGATTCACGCCAAGATCAAAAAGAACGCCATGGCGCGCGGACTCATGTGCTACCCCATGGGCGGCACCATCGACGGAAAGCTCGGCAATCACGTCTTGATCGCGCCTCCTTTCATCATCGACGAATCCCACGTCACCGAGATTGCCGACAAGCTGGGTGACGCAGTCGAGTCGGCGCTCGAGGACGCAGCCTAGATCGTAGAAACGGGAGAGTATGAGCGAAACGGGCGATACAGCGGAACGCCGGCCGCGCATCGGGCTCGTGCACGCCCTGCACGCCTCGATTGCGCCCATAGAGGCCGCATTTCTCGAAGGCTGGCCCGAGGCGGAGACGGTAAGCCTTTACGATCAGTCACTCTACGCCGACTTCAACAAAACCCGGTCCGTTACCCCCGACATTTTTCGCCGAATCGAAAGTCTGCTGCGATTCAGCAAGGAGACCGGCGCCGAGGCGATTCTTTTCACCGGCTCCCTTTTCGGGGAACCCGTGGAAGCGGCTCGGGAGAAAATGGACATTCCGGTTCTCACCGCATACGAGGCGATGATCGAGGAAGCCTTTGCCTCGGCAAAACGTCCGCGTCTGGGCATGCTCTCCACCGCCGCCGGCACCGGTGAGATGATGAGCGCGGATATTCAGGAGTACGCCGCCGCCAACGGTCTGGAGTACGATCTCGATGCCCGCTACGTCGCGGGCGCCATTGACGCGTTGCTGTGGGGCGATCGCGAAGAGCACGACGAGCTCGTGGTCGCGGCGGCGGCTCAGATGGTTGAATGCGACGCCCTCTTGCTGGCGCAATTCTCCATGGCGCCGGTGGCGAAGCGTCTGCCTCAGGTGGAAGGCCGAAGGGTCCTCAGCAGCCCGGGAAGCGCCGTTGCCAAACTGAAACGCCTGATTGCGGGCTGAGCCACGCCCCGGCTCAGTTATTCTGCCGTCGCGCGGCTTCTTTCAACGC
>DATIPL010000683.1:0-2210 GCA_035471965.1 Gammaproteobacteria bacterium | reverse complement strand
CCGAGGCGATCTTGAAATCGTCCATGGTCCAGCCCTTCGCGGCCATCAGCACCTCCATGGTGCCGCGCTGACCCGAGCCGGGGTTGCCCACATTGACGCGTTTTCCCTTCAGATCGTCGAAGGTCTTGATGCCGCTGTCCTTACGCGCGACCACGGTGAATGGCTCCGGATGAACTGAAAACACTGCGCGAAGATCTTTGTTGGCGCCCTGGTCCTCGAATTTGCTGGTGCCGTTGTAGGCGTGGTACTGCCAGTCGGACTGCGCGACGCCCATGTCCTGCTCGCCGGCCTTGATGGCGTTGAGGTTCGCGACCGAGCCGCCGGTGGACGGCGCCGTGCACTTGATGTCGTGTTTTTTGGTACCCCGGTTGACAAGCTTGCATATGGACTGACCTACGACGTAATAGACGCCGGTCTGGCCGCCGGTCCCGATGGTCACGAACTTTTCTGCCAGGACGGCGGGAGAGCCTACGGCGAACACGAGAAGTGTGCCGAGGGAAAGTTTCAGTAGCTTCCGCATGGGTTCCTCCGTTGAAAGATTGATTGTTATGCGGCAGGGAGTGACTCAGCCGTAGCTACGAGCAGCCCGAGGATCGGCATATTGCGCTTCGTCGGATTGCCACTTCGCTCCCTATTCCAAATGCGGAGTGAAGGACTCCTGCCGCGAATGATACCGTATTCCGCATTGCGATAAACCCGGTTGAGGCCAAAGCGGGGCGAGTTTCTTCTTTCAAATCCTGAGCCTGGGGTTTTGCTGCGTCGCAACAAGGCGGGCCGGGCACCGGCAAGCCGAAGATTCGAACGATTCCGCGGAAAAATCCCGATTGCGGATGATGATGGACCGCGACAGCGGCGCGCACTAAGCTGTCCTCCTCGAAAAGAGTCTGTGCGAACAACAGGGCCCGAGACTGGCTGAGGACAAGGCGCGTTCCTGGAGCTCCGGAGAACGCTCGCCCGAGATCTGCGGTTGGCCGTTCCCGCACCTGCGGAGACAAACTCGCGCGGCGCGGCTCCGTTCCAGATCGAGACCTGCGGGCTCGAGCCCGCGCCAGAATCCGAGTGTTGAGGAGACCACCCATGCCCACGTCACCCGCCGCAAACATCGACGACATCATCGAGCCCATCGTTTCCATCGTCGGCGACAAGCTCCGGGGCGAGGAGCAAGCCGCGGTGGAAAAATTCGTCCGCCAATACTATGCCGGCACCGCGCCGGAGGATCTGGCCGACAGCGAGGTCATGGATCTGTACGGCGCTGCGCTCGCCCACTGGAGCTTCGCCAGACAGCGCATGCCCGGTGAGCCGAAGATCCGCGTCTACAATCCTCAGGTCGAAGAGCATGGCTGGCAGTCCACCCACACCATCGTCGAGATCGTGACTGACGACATGCCGTTTCTAGTGGACTCGGTGCGGATGGCGCTCAACCGGCAAGGGCTCACCGTCCATCTCCTCATCCACCCCGTCATGCGCCTGCGACGCGATGACAGCGGACGTGCCATCGGGCCGGTTCCGTCAGGCGAGGCGGAGCCGGAAGCGAGTACCGAAGCGGTCATGCACATCGAGGTGGACAGGCAAACGGAAAAAGAGCTGATCGAAGAAACCGTAGTTGCAATTCAGTCAGTGCTTGGCGACGTGCGCGCTGCGGTGAGCGACTGGAAGGCGATGCGCGAGAAGCTCGCGGAAATCCTGGATGAGCTCGAGAACTCGCCGCCTCGACTGGATAAGGACGAGATCAAGGAGGCCCGGGAATTTCTCGAGTGGCTCGACGGAAACCACTTCACTTATCTTGGTTACCGGGAATACGAGCTGGACAGCCGGAACGGTGAGGACGTGCTGGCGACGATTCCGGATTCGGGGCTGGGGCTGCTTCGGAACAGCAAAGGCGGCAAGGAATCGAAGAGTTTCTCCAGCCTTCCCCCGGAGGTAAGGCGACTGGCCCGGGAGCCGAAACTGCTCATCATCACCAAGGGCAACAGCCGCTCCAGCGTGCACCGGCCCGGTTACCTGGACTACATCGGCGTCAAGCGTTTCAACGATAAGGGTGAGGTCGTCGGCGAGCGCCGATTCATCGGGCTTTATACCTCGGCGGCATACAACCGAAGTCCCCGCGAGATTCCGCTGCTGAGCGACAGGGTGCGCCGCATTATCGCCAGAGCGGGCTATCCGGAGAACAGTCACGCCGGCAAGGCGCTGATGAATATCCTGGAAAATTT
>DATIPL010000682.1:0-1592 GCA_035471965.1 Gammaproteobacteria bacterium | reverse complement strand
CGCGGTCGCCCATCATCCCACCGCGAAGAATAGCGGGCTTGCCATCGGGCGGTCCGTTTGGACCGGAGTCGGTCTTGAATCGGAGATTGAACTCCCAGAAAGTGTAGGTATCCCCCGTCCCGAGGGTGACCTCATAGGCATCTCCACAATGCCGGATTTTAACCACCTGCCGGCTTGGCGACTGCATCTTGAGATTCTCCAGACGCTGCGAACCCGTCCCGCCCGTCATGCCCGCGCCGCCGTCGGCGGAGTCGGACGAGGCGGCGGAAGCAGGCGCTCCGGCCGACTCGAGGTAAGCGATGATGTCCACGCGTGCGTCCGCATCGCCGACGCCGGGGATGCGCATGCTCGTCCCGGGCAGGAACTCCGACGGTGATTTAAGCCATTCGTCCAGATTTTCGCGGCTCCAGGTCAGGTGCGCATCGCGCATGGCCTGAGAATATCTGCCGAACCCCTTCGCGGTCCCGGCCCTTCGCCCGACGACCCCCGCGAGACTCGGGCCGGTGAGGTGCTCGCCCGGGTTGATCGAATGACAGGCCGCACACTGCCTGAATTGCTCCGCGCCCCTGGCGGCGTCGCCTGCCGCAGCGGCGTCAGGTAATGTCCCGAAATTCGCGATCGTGACAATAACGATCGCACCTATTTTTGGATTCATGATCGCTTCCTTTCCTGAACATATGAGTGCAACGGCCGGACGCGCCCAGGCGCCGGCCTTCGAAGGTCCAGACGTCAATTAAGCCGTTCTCGGAGGGAAGGGATCGGGCGACTCGGTGCGACCCGCCATGCGCGAGATCAGGACCATTATTCGAGAGTTGTCTTTTTCAATCCCGGCTGCCGAATCCGAGGGCGGCACAATCATGACCAGGCAGATCGAAACGCAGTGATCCTGGGCCATGAAATTCGAACTGTTCTGATCCCCGGGATCAGCCGCAACGAATTCATCGTCGCAACAGGCCATCGACGCTTTCATGGAAACTTGCGACGGAGAGGCAAGAGCGACGATCGATGTCGGAAGAAGGGCAAGTAGAAACCAACCGAGCAGCAGTCGAATAAAAGTTTGTCCGCGCCGACTCATTGCTTCATTATCCGCCGCCTTGTTCGCGCGTCAATATCGAAAAGCTACCCTGGCTGAAGGATTGCTCATTAACCCGACCTCTTCTCCCGTCTTGAGCCACGAAGAGTCAGCGGGCCTTGACGATCAACTCCCCTTCCATGCCGCGCTCGCGGTGACTCTTGAAAAACAGAAGCTTCTTGTCGCAGTAGAAGACGTATCTGCCCGCGCGCGCGGGCGTGAACGAGACCGTGACCGTGTCTCCGGGCGGCACATCCACATCGAGGTCGATACCCCCGGCGGACAGCGTAAGATTGTGAAGGATGAAGATGTCCCGGTTCGTAAGCGCCAGCTCCACGGCTTCGCCCGCGGTAACCTCGACGACCGCCGGCTCGAACGCGTAGTCGCCCAGGTCCAGATCGAAGCGTTGCGCCGCGTCTGCCGCCGGCGCGAGGAGCAGCACCACGAGACCGATGCCGACAACATGGCGATTGACTTTAGGGTTTGACATGATGGGCTCTCCCGTCTGGCGTCGCCGAGA
>DATIPL010000681.1:0-6035 GCA_035471965.1 Gammaproteobacteria bacterium | reverse complement strand
GTCGAGCGCGCCGAAAATGTTTCGCGGCGTATGGCACTCCCCGCAGTGGCCGAGCACGTTTACCAGGTAGGCGCCCCGGTTCCACGCCGCGGTTTTGACGTCCTGCCTCGCGAAAGACCTTTCGGAATGAAACAGCAGCTTCCAAATATAGAGCACCGGGCGATATCGTAAATACCAGGGAAGCTCGTGCGGCTGGTTCCGTTTATCCACTTGCGGCACGCGCTGCAAATACGCCATCAGCGCGCGTATGTCGTCATCGGCCATACCCGAGTAGGAGGTATAGGGAAATACCGGGTAGAGGTGAACGCTTTCTGGAGACTGGCCGCTCCGCAGCGCACGGGTCAGATCGCCGAGGCTCCAGCGACCAATCCCGCTTTCCGGATGCGGGGTGATATTGGGACTCACAAACGTACCGAACGGCGTTTCGAGCCTGCGTCCTCCCGCAAGCCGCGCGGGGTCTTTCTCTTCTGCGGTGTGACATCCTGCGCAGCCAGCGATGCGGAGCAGGTACTCGCCGCGCTCTTGCAGCTCCGCCTCCGCGTCGCCGGGCGCGGATTCCCATGGCACCAGCATAGAAAGCATCAGAACCGATGCGGTCGCGCAACGGCGGACGGAGCAAGCGCACCTCGAGGCTTGCGCAAATGCGCCGGCGATCATGAGGCTGAGGGGTTATTCCTTTTTCTCGCGATACTCCCTATGGCAGCCTTTGCAGCTATCCAGCAGGATGTCCAGCTTCTGGGAAATCTCCGCGTCGTTCCCGGAGCTCGCAGCCGATTCTAAGGCGCCGGCCGCAGTGCGGGCATCGTTGACGGCGCTTTCGAATCCCGAGACATCCGTCCAGATCTTTGCTTTGGCCCGCGTCTTGCCGCCACTCGTCATCGGCTGAAAGGCGCTTGCAATCATCCCCGTGAGATCGTGAAGCGCGCGTGCGTGCGCCTGCAAATGGCTCTTGTTCGGATTGTCGTTCTTCACGATCTGGTAGATTGCTCCGGTATGCCCGCCAACGCTGCTCATGACGCTTTGGCGATATTTGATTGCCCCTTCGTCGTCCTCGGCCGCGGTGACCTCGGTTCCTGTCATTCCAATCAGTAGAGCAGCGACCAGCGAGGCGCACGATTTCCAACGGTGCATGGCATTTCTCCTTTTTTGTCTCATTCGGGCTTCATGTTCCGGGCGTCGTCGCGCGGTCGAGACCTGGTCCCCGACGAATCCGCCTGCTAAAGCCGGATCTCACGGATTCCCCAACCTGGCCCGACCCGCGATCTGTAATATCTTTGTTAACCCCTGCTCTGAGACTCCGGCATGGCCCCGAAGTTTCTCTCCACCTTCGTGGTACCGATGACGCTCGCTTCGGTCGTTGGGAGCCGCCGTCGCGGATTCGCTGGTGCTTCGGTCCGGAAAGAGCCTTGAGGGAAGTTTCGTCGGCGCGAGCGGAGATATTGTCTACCTGGGCGTCGAGAGAGAGATCAGGCAGTTTTCAGTCGGCGAGGTGTCGTCGATACGTTTCGATGAGAATCGGGAGGCGCGTCGCGGACTGGATCCTGGCGACCGCTCCAACGGGCGTGTCGTCATCGGCGGGGCCGGCGCTGCGATTACCGTCGCCTTGCCGCAGCGACCTCTCACCGGCAATCTGCGCCGGGACCAGGTGTTTCGCAGCAAGCTCGCGCAGCCTTTCAAAAGCGGCGATACGCTGCTGGCGCCCGCCGGTAGCGACGTGTACGGGAAAATCGTGCACCATGAATCCAGTGCCGCCGGAATGATATCGACCCAGATGGTCGTCGCAGGACAGCGGGCTTCAATCAGAACAGAGCCACGCCCCCTTCCCCGGTGGACGAAATTCTCGACAAGGTGGAATTCCACGTCGAGCGTCCATTCACTCTGCGCGTTGCGGCTACGTGCTAACCGGCGCGGAATAAGTCTTCTCACGCCAATTTTCGTATTTAATCTTCTTCCGCGCGCGGCTTGAACTCGGAGCTCAGCTGCTGCTGGATCTGCGCCGGCACGGGGTCGTAATGGCTGAATTCCATGGTATAGACGCCGGTTCCGCCGGTCACCGATTTGAGCTCCGACTGGTAAGTGCTGAGTTCGCTCAACGGCACCTGACCGGTCACCGTAACCATACCGCCCGCCAGCGCGCTGGTGCCGTTTATACGACCGCGTTTGGAGGAAAGGTCGCCGGTAATGTCACCCATATTGCCCTGAGGGACCGTTACGCTGATGTCGACGATGGGCTCCAGCACTATGGGGCTTGCCTTGTTGATGGCATCGAGGAAGGCTTTCTTGCCTGCGGCGACGAATGCAACTTCCTTGGAATCCACGGTGTGATATTTTCCGTCGTAAACGGTGACTCGAACGTCCTCCAACGGATACCCGGCAATGGCTCCCTGCTCCAGCACCTGGCGCACGCCCTTCTCGACTGCCGGAATGAACTGCTGCGGTATTACGCCACCGACGATCTTGTTCACGAATTCGAACCCGCCACCCCGATTCAGGGGCTCGACCTTCAAATAGACTTCTCCGAACTGGCCGGCGCCGCCCGTTTGTTTCTTGTGGCGATGGTGGCCGTCCGCCGGCTTGGTTATGGTTTCTCGATAAGCAATCTTCGGCGTACTGGTATTCACCTCGACGTTGTAACGCTCCTTCATCTTTTCGAGGATGACGCGTAGGTGCAGATCGCCGAGCCCGCGAATGACAGTCTCGTTAAGCACGGCATTGTGCTCCACGCGGAAACACGGATCTTCCGCGGATATTTTCTGCAGAGCATCTGAAAGCTTCTGTTCGTCGCCGCGCGCTTTGGCTTGTATCGCGAGCCCGAACATGGGGGCCGGAACTGCCACGGGCTCCATTCGAATGTCGTCCTCGTCGCGGGAATCATGCAGCACCGTATCGAATACGACCTCTTCGACTTTCGCAACCGCACAAATGTCACCCGGATTACCGAAGTCGACCTCGACGTGATCTTTCCCTTGAATGCGGAAGAGATGACCCACCTTGAACGGCTTTCTTGCGTCTCCGATAAAGAGCTGACTGTCCTTGGAGACTGTTCCCTGGTGCACACGAAACACACCGAGACGTCCGACGAAAGCATCGACGGAAACTTTGAAAACATGCGCGAGCACATGTTTAGCGGGATCGCAGCTCACGGTGACCGGCTCGGTGCCATCGCCCTTGACCTTGAAAAACGGCGGCGGATTGCCCTCCGTCGGGTTCGGCATCAGCTTCGAAATCACGTCCAGCATCTCGCGGACTCCGATCCCGCTTTCAGCGGCGGTAAAGCAGACAGGCACCAGGTGACCCTCACGCAGCGCCTCCTCAAAGGCATCGTGAAGCTTTGCAGGCTCCAGGTCCTCACCCTGTTCCAGATAGAGCTCCATGAGCTTTTCGTCCACTTCCACCACCTGGTCGACAATCTGGGTATGCGCATCGGCTACGGACGAGAAGCCGACATCGTTGCCCTCGGGATTGAAGAAACAATCGATAACCGACTTTCGATCCTTGGACGGAAGATTGATCGGCAGGCATTCGCTGCCGAAAGTTTCGGTGATCTGGTTGAGAAGCGCCTCGAGGTCGGCATCGTCCGCGTCGATCTTGTTTACAACGATCATCCGGCACAGTCCTCGCTTGGACGCCGCCTCCATCATTCGCCTTGTATTCATCTCGATGCCCGAGCGCGCGTCGATGACCACAGCAACCGTCTCCACTGCCGGCAGAATCGATAATGCGCGTCCGAGAAAATCCGGATATCCGGGAGTATCAATCAGGTTGACGTGCACGCCCCCGTACTCGAGGTTCATGACCGAGGAGTTGAGGGAGTGCTGATGTTCTTTCTCCAGAGGATCGAAATCCGACACTGTTGTGCCCCGGGTTATCTCGCCCAGCGAAGCGATAGTCCCCGATTCGAGAAGCATGGCTTCGGCGAGCATCGTCTTTCCGGCGCCTCCGTGGCCGACGAGCGCGACGTTGCGAATGTCTTCAGTGGTGAAATTTGACATCGGTCATCCTCCGTTGATCGCATTCTTCTTATACGGGGCACCATGCCTGCCGGACCGCCCCGGCCCGGCAGGCATGGAGGCAAGGCGCCCGCTGAGCCGGAGCGCCGCATTCGACAATCGGCGAGCGTGTCCGCCCGCGGCAACTTCGTCAGGAAGCGTTTTGGCCCGGACTGATGCGTCGACTCGCATACCGCCCGGGCCGTGAAAATTCAAGGCGGTTCTCATTCTCTAGAGTGGAACCGGGGTCAACGTCAAAGCTCGGGTTTTGTTCGGCTTCGAGTCCCGCCCTGGCTCAAGCGCCGGGCAATCGCGCGCGGCGCACGACGAGCGGCGCCCGGCGCTTTCGGCCATCAGTATAAGAGTCGCGGGAGTCGACGCAACAATGAACTCGGACGGCCCGTCGACCGCGGGCCGCCACAGGCAGGGTCGGGGTTGGGCAGCAAGGCCTGCGGGCCCCGGAACGCTCGTAGATGAAGACCGCGCCCGGCACCAGGGCCGTCAGGCTTCCAGCCCGCATTACTCGTCAGCGCACAAAGCGAGGGCGCAGCGTCAGGTTCAGCCGATGCGAGTGAAGGAAAATCCGCCAAGGCGCACCCGTAGACGGGTCGACACCTATTCCCGGGGCAGCGCCGCAGATGCGGGGGGTTCCCCGACCATCGCCGCAGGCTGGTGCGTTATGCGGGCCGCGATTCAGTCGTTGTCGAATCGCGCGATCAGTGACCGTCCCGCGGGCGTCAAGTAGCCCTCGCGATTGACGAGCCCCATGCTCACCGCCCGTTCAAACAGCCGCCTTTCGCCGTCGTCCCTGAGATAGACCAGGCCATCTCCGTATCGGTGAGCCAGCAGCTGGAGGAGTGCTTGGTCCACCTGCTCCGGCAGTTCTTTTTGCATTGCATGTTCCGAAGTTCGCCCAACTGACCGCACGAAACGGCCACGAGTACACACATACGCCTTAAATTCATCGAGTTATATGTGTAATGTGACCTGTAGCATTAATAGTTTTTCGAGTCAACGGAAAATCAACGATTTATCCGCAAGATTCCCGCTCTTAATCGATTTTGAGACCCAATTCGCGGCAGATGCGGGAATTATTCCCAAAAAAACAATGGAAATTCGCAAATCGAACTCGGAAGGGACTCAGAGCTCCCGAGACTCCGGCCGGTCAAGGCATGTGTTCCCGGGCGAGATAATCCCGGGTCTGCATTTCCTCGAGTCGACTGGCGGCCCGGGCGAACTTCTGCTTCAGCTTGCGCCCCGTATACAGGGTCGCGGGTGGCGCTTGAGCGGAAATCACCAGATTGACGCTGCGCTCGTAGAGAGCGTCAATCAGGTGAATGAAGCGCAGCGCGCTGTCCCGCTTTTGGTCGCCGAGCTGCGGGACCCTCGCGATCAGAACGGTATGGAAGCGGCGGGCAATCTCGATATAGTCAGCCGCACTTCGTGGCGTTTCGCACACTGAGACAAAGTCGAACCAGACGATTCCGTCCGCTGCCCGCAGCGCGTCGACACCGCGCCCGGCGATTTCGATGACGGGCGACTCGACCACATTTTCCGGGCAGAGTTTCCCGAAGGCGTCGGAGAGCGCCGCCTCCGCCTGCGAGTCCAGGGGATGATGATAGATTTCAACCCGCTCCAGGGCCCTGAGACGGTAGTCGAGAACGCTGTCGAGCTCCACAACCCGGGTGTGCCTCTTGATCAGCTCGATTGCGGGCAAGAATCGAGCGCGCTGCAGCCCGTCCTTGTACAGCTCGTCCGGGGCAATGTTTGATGTGGCGACGAGCGTAACCCCCCGATCGAACAGCCGGTCCAAGAGTCCACCGAGGATCATGGCATCGGCGATATCGGAAACGTGAAACTCGTCGAAACAGATCACGCGCGTGTCCCTGGCCAGACCATCCGCCACCAGCGCAAGCGGGCTTTCCCGCCGACTGAGCGCTTTCAGCTCACCGTGGACATACTGCATGAATGCGTGAAAATGGATCCTGAGCTTACTGTCAAACGGAAGCGCGGCGTGAAAGTTGTTCACCAGCAGGGTCTTGCCTC
>DATIPL010000680.1:0-5431 GCA_035471965.1 Gammaproteobacteria bacterium | reverse complement strand
CTCCGCCAGCACGTCGGTGTGCTGCTCCGCGTCCAGCTGCTCCCATACGTAATGCCGCTCCTTTGGCGGCAGTGACTCCAGCAGGGACGCAACCTCCGCCGGGTGGAGACTTTCTATGAGCGTTCTTACGCTGTCGATGTCGTTCCGCTCGATAGCATCGTTCAAGTCGTGCAAGTATTCCTGGTGACGGTCGTCTTCAGCGGGCTGATTCATGAATCCTGCCTATCTTCGCTGGCTCTGAATGCGAGTGAATGAAACTCCAGCCGGCTGGCTCCCGAACGGCCGGCGTCTGGGCAACTGTTCGGTTCTGATGGTGCGGGAGCGTCGTCCTGAGGTAGGAAGTTTGCGTCTTCAGGCGTCGCCCAGATGATTGAGTTCTTCGATCAGGCTGTCTCGAGTCGCCGAACGTACCGCCCGCATGACGCGCTGCGCCAGCTTGCGGGTTTCCCCGATGTGCGTCTCGTTTATCGCCTGCTTGACTTCCAGCAGCGCGTTGGGATGCACGCTGAACTCTTTCAATCCCAGGCCGAGAAGGAGCCGGGTATAGCGCGCGTCTCCCGCCATCTCCCCGCACATTGCAACCGGGATTCCGGCCTTCTTCCCCGCGTTGATGGTCGTTTGGATGAGTCGGAGCACCGCGGGATGAAGCGGATCGTAGAGGTAGCTTACCTCGTCGTCGATGCGGTCGATGGCGATGGTGTATTGAATCAAATCATTGGTTCCGATAGACAGAAAATCGAGCCGCCGGGCGAACAGATCGGCACAGACTGCGGCTGCGGGAACCTCGATCATGGCCCCGACGGGCATGTGCGGGTCGAATGCTTTCCCCTCTGCTTTCAGCTCGCGTTGACACTCCTTGATCAGCTGCAGCACCTGGACGAGCTCCTGCATGTTCGAAAGCATCGGCACCATCAGCCGCACTGAATTCCGCGCCGACACCCGAAGGATCGCACGCAGCTGCGGACGGAAAAGTCCCTGCTCTTTCAGACACAGACGAACTGCGCGCAGTCCCAGAGCTGGATTAGAAGAAACGGGCGCGCCGGGCCTGCTGCCGTCCACCTGCTTGTCGGCCCCGAGATCCAGAGTGCGTATGGTCACCGGCGCACCCTTCAAAGCGTTGACCATAGCGAGATACGCGCGGTACTGCTCTTCTTCGTCCGGAGGCTCCTCACGGTTCATGTAAAGATATTCGGTGCGGTACAGGCCGATGCCGGCTGCACCCACCTGTGCCGCAGCGGCCATATCCGAAGGCAGCTCCACGTTGGCCTGCAGCTCGATGGCCTCACCGTCGCTGGTGACAGCGGGCGATCTGCGCAACCGTTTGCGCGCAATGACTTGGCGATCAATCTCCCGTCGCCGCCTCTCGAAATGCCGAATGGTCGTGGGGTCCGGATCGACGATGACAACGCCACGCTGCCCGTCAATGATGACCAGTTCGTCGTCGCGCAGGTACGCCCGGGCGCTGTGCAGACCCACCACGGCGGGGATGCGAAGACTCCGGGCGAGAATCGCCGTGTGCGAGTTGGGGCCGCCGAACTCAGTCAGAAACGCCAGTATTCCCTGGTGCTGCATGAGAACGGTGTCGGCGGGGGTCAGGTCGTCGGCGAATACTATCCGGTCGGACAAGGGCTGCGCTTGAGGACCGCGTGTCGGCTTGTTGCGCTTGAGGAGAATCCTCTGGATCCGATTGACGACGTGGTCGATATCGTCTTTACGAGTGCGCAGATAAGGATCGTCCATAGCCTCGAATACGGCGACCAGCGCATCCCGCTGCACTTTCAGCGCCCATTCCGCGTTACAGTGTTTTTCGCGAATGAACTTGACGGGCGCGTTAGTCAGCGCGGAGTCTTCCAGCATCAGCAGATGGGTGTCGATGAATGTGCTGACGTCGGTGGCAGTATCCCGCGGAATTCGATCCTTGATTGCTTTCAGCTGGCCGCGGGCGGACCTGAGCGCACGGTGAAAGCGGGCGATCTCGTTCTTTACCCGCTCTGGCTTGATGCTGCCCTCGCTGACTTCGAACTGGCCGCGATCGACGATGTGCACCCTGCCAATGGCGATGCCCTTCGATGCGCTGACTCCGCTTATGCTGAACATGGCAGCTGAACTATTCGCACTCGAATACCGACGCTATTCAGATTCGCCGAAGCGATCGCCGATAAGTGATACCAGCTCGTTGATCGCTATAGCCGCGTCTTCTCCCTCCGCGCACACCTCGATTGACGTTCCCTTGCCCGCCGCGAGCATCATCACCCCCATGATGCTCTTGCCATTAACCTCGCGGTCACCGCGCTTAAGGGTGATTTGGCTCGAGAATCCCGAAGCCAGCGTGACGAACTTGGCTGCCGCGCGTGCGTGCAGACCAAGCTTGTTGGCGATAGTCACTTCGCGGCACTCAGGCATCTTTCGATTCACCGCCATGACAAACGAAAATTCCATCCTTGCCGCCGCTGACGGCCTTTTTTGCAAGCTCCGGGAGCGCCAGCGTCGGGTAGTTGAAGATCCTGACCAGCATCGGAAGATTGAGTCCGGAAATCACCCGCACCCGATCCTCGTCCACGACGCTGCAGGCGACGTTGCTCGGCGTGCTGCCGTAAATATCCAAAAGCACCAGAACGCCATTACCATCATCCAGCTGTTCGACCTTCTGTTTGACCCGATTCCTGAGCACGTCGGTATCGCAGTCCCGCGCCGCCGGAAGCACCTCGACGCGGAGTGGGCACTTGCCGAATATGTTCGCCGCGGTTTCCAGTATCGCCGTGGCGATTCCTTCGTGAGTGATGATGAGCACGCCTACGCTCATGTGGACCCTGACTCCATTATTCGATTGCCTTTAGGATTTTTCAGCCGGGCTTCGCCGCCAGCGTTCGATGGCGCGTACCATGACTTCGTCTTCCGGCCCCTCAGCCACTAACGGGGGCCTCCGCGCCCCGCGCCCGCGCAGGATGCGCGCAATGCGGCGGCTCGATACCAGCATCGGCATGTCGAGAATCCGTCGCCTTTCCTCGTCGCTTGCGATATCGAGCAAGTGTTCGATGGCGGTGCCGCTGGTGAGCACGATAAGGTCGAAACCGGTCAGCGGCTCGCCGAGCAGCTCCGGAATTCTACCCTCAGGCCGGGATCGCCGGTAAACGTCCACCGAGGAGACTTTGGCGCCGGCCGCCCTGAGCCCGTCCGCGAGCAGGCCGCGGCCGCCGACGCCCTTGACGATGAGCACCCGTTTACCCTGCACCACCGATTTCTGCAGGCGCGGATGGCGCAGCAGACCTTCGCTGCTGAATTCTTCGCCCGGGATTATGGCCACGGAAATTCCAGCTCGTTCCAGCGCGCGCCGCGTAGCGGGCCCCACCGTCGCCACTTCGGGCAAGGCAGCGATGTCGGCCAAATCGGGTTTGAGCAAGAGCGCGCCGCCGACCGCGTTGGCGCTCGTAAATACGACGAGGTCGAAGCGGCCAAGGTTTTCCAGCGCGTCAGTCGCAGGCGCGGCGTCCGGCGGCGGCTCGATCTCGATCACCGGCAGGCAGCGCGCCTCGGCGCCCCGCTGCCCCAGCATATCGATCAACGCATCGCATTGCTGCTTGGGGCGGGTGAGGATCACCCGAACACCCGCAAGCTTTCGTTCGAAAACGTTCCGGACGTCGTCAGACACCAGCGTAGACGGCATCGAGTATCCGCTTTGCGCCGCGCGAAATGAGCGTGTCGGCCACCCGCCGACCCAGGGATTCAGGGTCCGAATCCGGGGCGGAATCAGAAACCCGGATCAGCTCGGTTCCGTCGATGCTCGAGACCACGCCGATCAGCGACAGCGTGTTGTCTCTGAGCTTCGCATGCCCGGCGATGGGCACCTGGCAGCCCCCCCCCAGCGCCTCGTTCATGGCCCGCTCCGCGCGCACGCAAATCGAGCTGTCCCGATCATTGAGCGGCGAGATCAGCGCCTCCGCGGCGGCGTCGCCACGCCGCAACTCGATCCCGATGGCGCCCTGACCGATGGCAGGTACGAACCGATCGGGATTGAGCCTCTCCGCGATGCGCTGCTCCAATCCGAGACGCAATAATCCGGCGCAGGCGAGGATCAGGGCGTCGAACTCCCCGCCATCGAGCTTTTTCAACCGCGTGTGCACCCCGCCGCGCAAATCGATTACTTCAAGGCCCGGCCTGAGCGCATTCAACTGGCAGCGTCGCCGGAGACTCGAGGTGCCTATCCGGGCGCCGTCGGGCAGCGTCTCCAGAGATTCGTGGCGATTAGAAACCAGCGCGTCCCCGGGATCTTCCCGCGATGTGATCACCGGCATGCAGAGGCCGTCGGGCATCGTTACAGTCACGTCCTTCACCGAGTGAACGGCGATATCTGCGCGGTTTTCGATCAGCGCCTGCTCGAGCTCCTTCAGGAAAAGTCCTTTGCCGCCGACCGCGGCCAGCGGCGCGCCCAGCAGCTTGTCCCCCCTGGTGCTCATGGGCACGAGCTCCACCCTCAAACCCCGGTGCAGAGTGCGCAGACGCTCTGCAACCATTTCCGCCTGTCGCAGCGCAAGCGGGCTCTTTCGAGTGGCAATGCGTATCGTTGTCATTCAGTCACTAACCGGGGAGCAGCCTTGACTTGCGCGGGCGGGACACGGCAATGCTAAGTCTCTGAACCGGTGGGTGCAATTGGGCCGCGATCGAGTCTCCCCTTCGCGGCCAGGTCGTTCTCCGGCCGTCCCGAAGCGTAAGGCTTGAGCGTCCAACGGCGTTTCGATTACAGCGCCGTTTTCAGACGCGCTCAGTAGCACTATTCGCCGCGCCAATTTAGGATCCCGTGAACGACCCGGGGGTTCCCGCCAGTCACCGTCGCTGACCCGGGGCGAGCATCAAGGCTTATGAAAATCGGTTTCGTCATGGATCCCATAGGGTCCATCAGCATCAAGAAGGACAGCACCTTCGCCATGCTTCTGGCCGCGCAGGCGCGGGGCTGGTCGTCGCGATACATGGAACTCAACGATTTGTTCCTGCGAGACGGAATCACCTACGCCCGCAACCGGGCGATCTCGGTACGCGAGAATCAGAAGGACTGGTACACCCTTGGCACTGAGGAAACCGTCCCGCTGCACAGCCTCGACGTGGTGCTGATGAGAAAAGACCCGCCATTCGACATGGAGTACGTTTACGCCACTTACATGCTCGAACGGGCAGAGCAGGCTGGATTGCTGGTGGTGAACAAGCCACAGAGTCTGAGGGACGCCAACGAGAAGATGTTTACAGCCTGGTTCCCCCAATGCTGTCCACCGACGCTCGTTTCCCGGGATGCACCCCGGCTGAAGGAATTTCTGAGCGAACAGGGCGACATCGTGATCAAACCGCTGGACGGCATGGGCGGCGCCTCCATCTTCCGCCTCGGGCGTGGCGAGCCCAACGTCAACGTGATTTTCGAGACGCTCACCCGCCACGGGACGCG
>DATIPL010000679.1:0-7902 GCA_035471965.1 Gammaproteobacteria bacterium | reverse complement strand
AGCGTGGATCAAGACGGTCCGGTGGTCGTCTTTCAGCTTGGCCTGCCCCTTTGAATCCGTGAGCCAGAATACGGTGTGAGCCTCCGGGAAACCCTTCTGCGCGCTTAAATAAGCCGGTGACGCCACCGGTTCAACGTCGTTCGGAAATCGTGCGCTTCCGCCCGCAGAAGTCGCCTGTTCGCAATCCGCCGCTGCTGTCGGCCTCCGCCAGGGCGACGGGAAGATTCAGGCTTCGGCCCGACAGGTCGCGAAAGTCACCATCGGTTGCGCCATTCCATCGTTGTTCACGAAACCATGGCTTCGCGGCCTCATTCGCCCTTGATTGCTTCCAGAACTTTGGCGGGATGATCCGCGGCCTTGGTCACGCGCTTCCAGCGCTTGCGCACTTTTCCGTCGGGGCCTATCCAGACGGTCGAGCGGATGACCCCCGTGGTCTTCTTCCCGCACATCGTTTTTTCGCCCCAGGCGCCGTATTTGCTCATGACCTTCTTGTCGGGATCCGAGAGGAGAGGGAAGGGGAGCCTGTACTTGCCGGCAAACTCGCGATGAGAGTCGGCGTCGTCGGGTGACACGCCGAGCACCTCCGCACCGAGCTTGCGGATCCGTTTCCACTCGTCGCGGAAGCCGCAGGCCTCCCTGGTACATCCGGGCGTGTCGTCCTTCGGGTAGAAGTAAACGATGACGTCCTTGCCCCGGAAGTCCGCGAGCGAGACGCGGTCGCCGTCGGCATCACGCAGAGTAAACGCCGGCGCCGCCTTGCCTTCCTCGATAGCCATCCATTCCTCCATCAAGTGCAGGTGACGCCAAGGGTAAACCAACTTCCCGCCGGATCGTCAATCCAACTTGCGCGTCTGCTGCCCGGCGCGCGATCCGGAATGGGGTTTCGGCAGCTTTGAGCCCGACTCTGCGGGCGGTAACGTGCTTGAAGACACGGGTGACGCCTGCATTTTGAGATTGGTAACGCATGAGTCATGATCCGTCGAGATCGGGAACAGGGTTACGACAAGCGCGGTGACGCAACCGTTCATCCAGGATATCTCTCGTCTCGTGTGGGAGAGCAAATACCGTTTCCAGTCGCGCCGGCGCGGGCGGGAAACGACCGTGTACGAGAGCTGGCAGCGGGTCGCCGACGCCGTGGCCGGCGCCGAAAAGGAAGATCGCGGAGCGTGGTCGATTCGATTCCGGCAGGCCCTGAATGGTTTTCGCTTCCTGCCGGGCGGCCGCATTCTTGCCGGCGCCGGAACGCCCCGTCGGGTGACGCTGTTCAACTGCTTCGTCATGGGCGTGCTGGAGGACTCCCTCGACGGCATCTTTGGCGCTCTGCGTGAAGGCGCCCTCACCATGCAGCAGGGCGGGGGCGTGGGCTATGACTTCTCGACCCTGCGCCCGGCGGGCAGCCACGCCCACACCACCGGCACCATCGCCTCCGGGCCGGTTTCGTTCATGCAGGTGTGGGACGCCATGTGCGCCACGTTGCTTTCCACCGGATCGCGTCGAGGAGCGATGATGGCAACCCTTCGGTGCGACCATCCGGATATCGGGGCGTTCGTCGAGGCGAAGCGGACGGCTGGCGCGCTTAAAAATTTCAATCTGTCGGTGCAGGTAACGGACGAATTCATGCAGGCCGTCGCCCGCGGCGATGATTGGCCGCTGGTGTTTCCGGCGGCGCAGCTCGACGGCAGGGGCCTTGCCGACAGCGAACGCATCCGTCGGCGCTGGACGGGACACGAGGAGGCCGTGCCTTGCGCGGTGTTTCGATCGCTGCCGGCGCGGGAGCTGTGGGAAAATATCGTCCGCGGGGCTTACGACTACGCGGAGCCGGGTGTCCTTTTCGTCGACACCATCAACCGGAACAACAACCTGGGCTATCGCGAGCACCTGACGGCGACGAACCCCTGCGGCGAAATCCCGCTGCCGCCTTATGGCGCCTGCAATCTCGGTTCCATCAATCTGACCCGATTCGTCCGCGACCCCTACGGCGAGGCGGCGGCTCTCGACCTTGACGCCATCGCCAGGCACGCGGCCACCGCCACGCGTTTTCTCGACGACGTGATCGACGTCTCGGAGTTCCCGCTCGAGGCCCAGGCCGACCAGGCGCGCGGAACCCGACGCATCGGCCTGGGCGTTACCGGCTTGGGCGATGCGCTCATCATGCTCGGCAAGGACTACGATTCCGACGCGGGTCGTGAAGCCGCCGCCAGCGTAATGCGCTTGATCTGTCACACCGCCTACCGGACCTCCGTAGAGCTGGCCAGGGAGAAAGGGGCTTTTCCGTTTCTTCAGCGTGACCGCTATCTCGGCGGCGAATTCATCAGCGCGCTGCCGAATGACATTCGCGAAGGAATCGCGGGGCACGGGATCCGGAACAGTCACCTCACGGCGATTGCGCCCGCCGGCACCATCAGCCTGCTGGCCAACAATGTGTCCAGCGGAATCGAGCCCGTGTTTGCGCCGGAGTACGATCGACGCGTGCTCAGGGCCGACGGCACCTACGCCAGCCATCGCGTCCAGGACTACGCGCTCGCGCAATGGCGGAAGCAACGGCGACGCGGAACGCCGCCTTGTTATGCGTGCGCCCATGAGCTCCCGCCGCGCGCGCATCTCGAAATGCTGAAGGCGCTGCAACCTTACGTCGACAACGCCATCTCGAAAACGGTCAACGTTCCTCAGGAATTTCCCTTCGAGCAGTTTGCCTCGTTGTACGAGTCCGCGTGGCGCGCGGGCCTCAAGGGATGCACCGCGTTTCGGTTGAATCCGGTGACCGGCGCGATACTCGAGCTGGACAAGCCCGACGCCGCGCTCGCCGCACCGCACTGCTGCAGCATCGAGCGCGAAGCCGACTGAATCGAATGGCCGAATCCAGGGACGAGGTATCGATATCGCCGATAATCGACGGCCAAAAACCCAGCGAAGCCGCCCACCGAGTTCCCGCGCCGGACTGGCCAAGAGCCAACGCGCGCGGCCAACTTCAACCCTTGATGCAGACAATCGGTGTCAGACGGGCGACCCTGCGGGCAAGCTCGGCTTTCTCTGCCGCTTCGACCACCGCACCGACATCCTTGTAGGCGCCGGGCGCCTCCTCCGCGACGCCGCGTGGCGAAGGGCTGCGCACTATGATGCCGCGTTCCGCCAGCTCGTCTCTGACCGCACGGCCGCCCCAACGCTTACGCGCCTGGTGGCGGCTCATCTGCCGGCCCGCCCCGTGGCACGCGGAAGAAAAAGCGCGGAGCTCACTCTCCCGGGTCCCCACCAGCACGTAGGAGGCCGTGCCCATGCTGCCGCCGATGAGCACCGGCTGCCCCCAGGGCCTGAGATCCTCGGGCAGGCTTGGCGCATCCGGACCAAAAGCGCGGGTCGCCCCTTTGCGGTGGACGAATAGCGCCTTGCTCGCGCCGTTGATGCGGTGCGTCTCCTCCTTGCAGGTGTTATGCGACACGTCGAACAGCAGCTCGAGACGGGCGCCCGGGAAGAACCCGGCGAACACTTCCCGCGCAAGGTGGCCGATGATTTGCCGGTTCGCCAGGGCGCAGTTGATGCCTGATCGCATGGCGCCGAGGTAGCGGCGGCCGAGCACGGAATCCAGCGGCGCGCAGGCCAGCTCGCGGTCGGGCAGGGTAATCCCCAGCGCTGGAGCCTGGGCCACCATTTCCGCCAGAAACTCGGTGCCAATCTGGTGACCGAGCCCGCGCGAGCCGCAGTGGATACTGACGACCACGGCGTCGTGCCTCAGGCCGAACGCCGCGGCGGTGGTTTCATCGTAGATCTCCGCGACCCTCTGGACCTCGAGATAGTGGTTGCCGGAGCCCAGCGTGCCCATCTCCTTGCGCTGGCGCTTTCGGGCGCGGGCGGATATGCAGTCGGGATCGGCGCCGGTCACGCAGCCACCTTCCTCGATCCGCGAGAGATCGCGCGCTTCGCCATAGCCCTGTTCCAGTGCCCAGCGTGCGCCTCCCGTGAGCATCGCGTCCATCGACCGGTCGCTGAGGCGCAACTCCCCGGTGCTGCCGACGCCGACCGGCACCTTGGCGAACAACGAGCGCGCCAGCGATTCTTTCACCGGCTCGATGTCGGCCGCTGCGAGATCCGTGATCAGGGTGCGCACGCCGCAGGAAATATCGAATCCAACGCCGCCGGCGGAGACCACACCGCCGGCATCCGGATCGAATGCGGCGACCCCGCCGATGGGAAAGCCGTAGCCCCAGTGCGCATCGGGCATGGCAAAGGACGCTTTGACAATGCCGGGAAGGGCGGCAACGTTGCGCACCTGCTGCGGCACCTTGTCGTCCATGTCGCGGATCAGGCCGGCATCGGCGTAGAGGATTCCCGGCACCCGCATGGCGCCGCTTTGCGGAATGTGCCACTCCGTGTCCGTCACACGCTCCAGCAGGTTCAATTCCATTGTCGACTCCTTAAGTAATCCGTGACGACAGGCGCTTAGACATCGACCACGCACTGGGCCAGCCAGCGACCGTCGTCGAGCTGTCGCACGCAAAGCTCGGTGTAGGTGGCTCCCTTGGCCTCCGCCGCGACGCCGTGTCGCTCGAGATCAACGGCTTCACCGTACGCTTCTGCCTCCAGGCTGTGTCCGTCGAGGCGCACGCGGAAGCGTCGAAACAGCATCCCTCGGGTGGCCATTTCGAAGACGAGAGCGTTCAGCCATTCGACCAGCAGCGCTTCGTCGTCCGCCGCGCTGCAGCGGATGCGCACCCTGGCTTTCGGATCGATGCGGTCGATGTCCGCGATGGCCGCAGTCAGTGCGCAGGCGGCCTGCTCGAATGCCGCCTGCTTGCTCTCACCAAAACCGCGCACGCCGACGTCGGCAACGTGGGGAAAGTGCTCCCAGTGGCCGGCGGCGCTGTGCTCCATTGCCATTCCAGGTGACCGTTAGGTCGAATCTTCCAATGTAATAAGCCTCCGCGCAGCGTTGATTCGACACATTGCGCTGGATCAAGCATCAGCGCCGCGCCCACGCGTATGCTCCCCGGCAGAAACAGCCCCCTGCGCCGGAGACGCCCGATGAGTGGACCGATGATCTTGTTTGCCTTGAATGCAAGCCGCGAGTTCGGCACCAAGGTGGCAGAAGGGCTGCAACAGCTCCTCGGCGAGCATGAGGAGCGCGAATTTGAAGACGGCGAGCACAAGGCGCGGCCACTCGTGAGCGTGCGCGGCGCCGATGCTTTCGTCATTCATTCGCTCTACGGAGAACCAGGACAAAGCGCCAACGACAAGCTCTGCCGGCTGGCTTTCTTTATCGGCGCCCTGCGCGACGCGGCCTGCGCCACGGTCACCGCAGTGGTGCCCTATCTGTGCTACGCGCGTAAGGACCGCAAGACCAAGTCGCGGGATCCCGTCACCACGCGCTACGTCGCCCAGATGCTGGAGGCGGTGGGCGCCGACCGCGTGGTGACTCTGGACGTGCACAATCTGGCCGCCTACCAGAACGCATTTCGCTGCCGCACGGAGCATCTGGAAGCCGCGGGCTTGTTCGTCGAGTATCTGGCGCCAGGATTGGATTCTGACCCCGTGGTTGTGTTGTCGCCGGACTTGGGCGGCGTCAAGCGCGCCGATTATTTTCGCGAACGCCTCCAGCGAGCGCTGAATCGATCGGTCGGCAGTGCTTTCATGGAAAAGAAGCGCAGCGCCGGCGTGGTTTCGGGCTCGGCCTTCGTCGGTGAGGTCGCCGGCAAAACGGTCGTGGTGGTGGACGACATGATTGCTGGCGGCACCACCATACGCCGGGCGGTTGAAGCCTGCGCCGAGCGCAACGCCAGGCGCGTCATCGCCGTAGCGACGCACGGGCTGTTCATGCCCGGCGCCGAAAAGCTGTTTCAGCACGCTCTGCTGGAGCGGATCGTGGTCACGGATTCCGTACCGCCGTTTCGTCTCGCCCCTGCGGTGACTCCCGGTGAGCGGCTGGTGGTGCTCGATACGGCGCCACTCTTTGCCGAGGCAGTATCCCGCATCCACGGCGGGGGCTCCGTGGTCGAACTTCTCGAAGGCTAGTCCAGGGCGCTGGAATAGTCCCGCGCCAGCTCGAGATAAGCCCGGGCGCGGCCGCGCCAGACGGCGTCCTCGGACCCGCTTGTCCCGGAGATGTGCCGCAGGCACAACCTGGCCCGCAGACAGGCACGCCGACTCTGATAGAAAGCCAGCAGCGCAGGCGGCGCGGGATCGTCACTCAGCTCTGTACAGCGCGCGAGCAAGCGATCGCCGACGACGGCGTGATCACGCATGCGACACTCCATCGCCAGATAACCGAGCTCGTCCAGAGGATCCAGCACGCGCAGCTCGCGGTTGAACTCCAGGCAGTCGATGATCTGCGGCGGCGGTCCAAGAAAGATGTGGCCGGGACGCAGATCACCGTGACCTTCCACAATGCGGTGGGCGGCGACGCGCTGGTCGAACAGCTTCGGAGTCGCGTGCAGCAACGCCAGCTGGGCGACGACAATCGGCTTGACCGTTCCCTCTGCCTGCCCGTATTGCGGCTCCAGCAGTACCTGGCGATTGGCGCGGACGTCGTGCTCCAGGGTACGGCGATAAACCTCCGGTGCCACGGGTTCCGGCGGTTGACTGCGATAAAACTCCGCCAGCAGGAGTGCCACCGCGCCGATCTCGGCGTCAGTCACGGCTGCCGCCGCCATCGCGTTGTCCAGCATTCGCGCGCGCGGAAGGCGCCGCATTCGCACCAGCCAGTCAACCGGCTCTCCGCCACCATCGACCATCAGCCGGCCGTCAGCCTCTCGAGTCAACGGCACCACGCCCAGATAAACGTTCGGAGCAAGCCGGCGGTTGAGCCGAAGCTCCTCGAGGCAATCGCGACGCCGGGCAGTGGCGCTGCTGAAGTCGAGAAACGGATAGTGAACCGCCTTTTTCAGCTTGTAGGCGTGCTCACCGGCCAGGAATACCCACGACATGTGGGTTTCGATCCGCTCCACGGTCGCGGGTGCTTCGGCATAGCTTGCGGGCTGCGAAAGGAACTCGAGCTTGCGCCGGGCGGCGTCACTGCAGTGGTGCACAGATTTCCGTTCTCTTCGCGGGTCTGTCGCAATTGCTCCGAAGGTGCGCGCCTCCGGCATGCTGCGGCCAACTCCGAGTGGAGACGGGCGGAGTCTAACTGACTGCCGTCGGGAAGCGCTGATATGGATCAAGGGGCTCCGGCGGCAGGCAGCTTATTTTACTGATGAGTCGGCATCGTCAGCCTGATGCACCCGGCGGGGTGGCCCTGGAAGAGGGGCGCCCGTCATGACCATGGCAACTTTTCGCGCATACGCATGCACGACAGTTTCTACGATCGGCACGAGGCAGGGCGGCTGCTCGCGGAGCAACTTGGACACTTGCGCGAGCAGAAACCGATCGTGCTGGCGCTGCCGCGCGGGGGTGTGCCGGTCGGGTTCGAGATCGCAAAGGCCCTTGAGGCGCCGCTGGATGTCATTCTGGTGCGAAAGATCGGTGTCCCTACCCAACCGGAGCTTGCGCTGGGGGCGGTGGTGAACGGGGAGCGGGCGCAGACCTCGGTGAATCGCGAGCTGATGGAGTTCTTCGATCTGTCGGAAGACTATGTTGCCCAGGAGGCGCAAAAACAGCTTGCCGAGATCGAGAGACGACGAAAACTCTACCTCGGCGAGCGTCCGTATCTCCAGGTCGTCGGGCGCACAGTGATCGTGGTCGACGACGGAATCGCGACGGGTGCAACCGTGAGCGCCGCCCTCGACGCGTTGAGACGTGCGAAGCCCCGACGAATCGTGCTGGCGGTCCCGGTGGCGCCTCGGGAAACGGTCAGGGAACTGCGGCAGAAAGTCGATGAGGTGGTATGCCTGATGACGCCGGCGGTGTTCGGCGCGATCAGCCGCTTCTATATGGATTTTCATCAGATCGGCGACGAGGAGGTGGTGAATTGTCTGT
>DATIPL010000678.1:0-2125 GCA_035471965.1 Gammaproteobacteria bacterium | reverse complement strand
ACGTTAAGGAATGTCGCAATTGCGTAGTTTGCGGGAGAACTATCGAGATTTCCACCGACCGCGTCGGAAGTCAGCGGACCGGAAAACGTCGGGATGCTCGCCTTTGTTCCGATGCCTGCGGGAGACAGAATCTGCGCAACCGACAAAAAGAGGCTAGGCGACTGGCGCAGCGAGGCGTTGCCACTGCCAAGATTGCCACACGACTGAAGACCAGTTCTAAGACTGTCCAGGCTTGGCTGGAGCGCAGCAGTATCGGGCTCCTTTCCGCTTGATCTTCGCGACATTGATTCGTTTGGGCAGCCTATTCCCCTAATCGCGCGCGGCCGACCAGAGTATCGCACGTGTGCTGGGCAACGCCCAGCCGTGCCGTCAGCCCGGCTCCGTACCTGTTTCAGATGCCGGTAACTCACGAGTTCGCGTCGCCGCAAACGTGCCGTACTGAAGCTCGAGCGCCTCTCGCACGCGGTCTGACTATATTTTCACTCTTGTGCTAACGAGTCTGCAGGAACGCCGCAGAGTCGGCTGTACAGAACGACACCGTCGTGCGCGGTTCTGGCAGGCCGCTCCGGTCCGCGCTCACAGCGAGCGCACTGTCCGCCGTTTATGCAGTCGGGATTTGTGAGCAATTCTGAACCGCGGCCTCGGTAGCCGACCTCTAATACTTTCCGCGTGGCTCAAAGAAATTGCAGTTATTCGAATCCCGCCGAATGAGGACCGACTTCCGTTGCAAACGACCGAGCAGCCGGAACCGAACCTTTCAACTGGCCGCCGAAAGGAGGCCATGCGTCACGTCGCCGCTTGAATCGAAACGGAGATGCCGAACACCAATTTGCAGAACTTGACACACACAACTCCCCCACGACCACCGTCCAGCCACCCCTATCGGTCCGTTCCGTGTAATACTCATAGTCCATGACATCCATGCGATCCCTGTCCAGGGAAGAACTCCGGGATCTGATGGAGACCCAGGGGAATCACTGCGTGTCCATCTACATGCCGGCGCACCGCCGCCACCCGGAGGCAGCGCAGGATCCGATCCGGTTCAAGAACCTCTTGCGATCAACCGAGGAACGCCTGCGCGCCGCGGGCCTCCAGGCTCCGGAGGAGCACGAGCTTCTCCACCGGGGGCAGGCGCTGCTCGGAGACCGCGAGTTTTGGAGGCACCAGAGCGACGGGTTGGCTGTCTTTGCGGCCCCCGGAGAGTTCCATCACTACCGGCTTCCGTGGCGCTTCCCCGAGCTCACAATGGTCGCCCGCCGATACCATCTGAAGCCGCTGCTCCAACTCCTGTCTCGGGACGGTCACTTCTTCGTTTTGGCTTTCAGCCAGAATCAGGTGCGCTTTTTTGAGGGCGCACTGGAGGGGACGAGCGAGATCACGCCTGAGAACATGCCGCAGGGCGTGGCGACCGTGATCGAAGAATACGAGCTGGAGAGACAACTCCAGTTTCGCTCTGGCACGTCCGGGGGCGCGAGCGAACGCGGAGCCCTGTACCACGGACACGGCGCGGGGACGGATGACCTGGAGGCGCGCGTGCGCGACTACCTCGGCCGCGTGGATCGCGCGCTTGAGCCCGCGCTCCGGGGCGAACAGGCGCCGCTGGTGCTGGCCGCCGTCGAATATCTGTTTCCGATCTACCGCGAGGTGAATTCGTACGCTCATCTCACCGCCGAGGGTGTCCGGGGAAACCCGGATCTGCTATCGGCGAAAGAATTGCACGCCAGGGCCTGGCCGATCGTCGAGCCTGTCTTTCAAGCCGCGCGCCTCGGAGCTATCGAGCAGTATCGCGAGCAGACGGGGACAGGCAGAACCTCGGATGCTCTGGTCGAGATCGTGCCCGCCGCCGTTCACGGACGCATCGAATCCCTGTTCGTCGCGGCCGGAGTTCAGCGTTGGGGCCGCTTCGATGCGGATTCGGGCTCTATCACTGTGCGCGAAGCCGGCCCGGTCGAAGAGGACGGCGATCTGCTGGATTTCGCGGCGATCCACACGTTTCTGAGCGGCGGCGCCGTGTTTGCCGTCGAACCGTCCGAGGTCCCCGGCGGCGCGGCCGCAGCCGCCGTGTTCCGGTACTGAAAGCGGGGCCCATGGAATCGCATATCTCCCTGGGTCGTATCCTCGGCGT
>DATIPL010000677.1:0-1523 GCA_035471965.1 Gammaproteobacteria bacterium | reverse complement strand
CCGCGCGGGCGATGGAAACGAAATTGTCATCGGCCAGCACCATTTCCGCGGCTTCCTTGGCCGCTTCCGTGCCTTTGATACCCATGGCTACGCCGACGTTGGCCCGCTTGAGCGCGGGGGCGTCGTTGACGCCGTCTCCGGTCATGACAACGATCTCATGTCGGTCTTGAAGCGCGCTCACAAGCTTCAGCTTGTGCTCGGGGCTGGTGCGGGCGAAAACGTCGATTTCCTGCGCGGCGTTTGCCAGCTTGTCGTGGTCGAGCTTGGCGAGCTGATCTCCGGTGCAAACGGGTTTTCCGCTGCCGATGCCCATGCGTGCCGCAATGGCCCTGGCGGTGCCGGCATGATCGCCGGTAATCATCTTCACTCGTAGTCCGGCCCGGTGGCATCGCTCGACGGCGCGAATTGCCTCTTCGCGGGGCGGGTCGACGATCCCGACAAGTCCGATCAAAACGAGGTCCGATGAAACGTCGTCGAATTTCATCGACTGGCAGTCCGAAGGCAGCGGTTTGGCCGCCACGGCCAGGGGCCGGTTACCCGTACTGGTCAGGGTCTCGAGCTTCTCTTGCCAGTAGTCCGGTTCCAGCGGGACGTCTCGGCCCCCTTGACGCGCGAAACCGCATCGGGGAAGCAACACTTCCGGCGCCCCTTTGATGTAAGCAAACGCAGCCCCTTCATGATCGTGGTGCAGGGTGGCCATGAATCGATGCTCGGATTCGAACGGAATCACGTCTGTGCGCGGGAACTGCTCGGAAACAAAGCGATCGTCGATCCCCGCTTTCATTGCAGCCACAATCAACGCGCCTTCGGTGGGATCTCCGTCGACGTACCAGCCGCCGTCTTTTTCTCTGACGCTGGCATCGTTACACAGCATTCCCGCGCGCAAGAGTTCCTCCAGCGATGATTCCAACTCGGGCCCGGGGTCCTCGCCGTCGCTGCTGAAGCCTCCGTAGGGCTCATAGCCCACGCCGCTCACCGAAATCGTTCCGCTTGCCAACACCACGCTCTGAAGCGTCATCTCGTTGCGCGTAAGCGTGCCGGTCTTGTCCGAGCAGATGACGGTGACCGAACCCAGCGTCTCCACCGCCGGAAGCCGGCGGATGATGGCGTTGGCGCGCGCCATCCTTTGAACCCCGACCGCAAGCGTGATGGTAATGATTGCCGGAAGTCCTTCCGGGATGGCGGCCACCGCCAGGCCGACAGCGGCAAGAAACATCTCGCTGGCCGGGTAGTCGCGCACGAACCATCCAAATAGAAAGGTCAGGGAGGCAAGGGCCAGAATCGCGCTGGTGAGCCAGCGGGAGAATACCGCCAGTTTTCGAATCAGCGGGGTCGTCAACACCTGCACTCCCGCAAGCAGCTCGCTGATACGTCCGATTTCCGTGCGCGTTCCGGTTTCGACCACGATGCCCGCGCCCCGACCGGAGGTAACGAAGGTGCCCGAAAACGCCATGGAGTGACGATCGCCGAGCTGGGCGCCCTCCGACGCCGCTTCGATTGATTTTTCCGCCGGCAAAGACTCT
>DATIPL010000676.1:0-1718 GCA_035471965.1 Gammaproteobacteria bacterium | reverse complement strand
CTGGCGCCCCCTTGCGCCAGGCGGTACATCAGCATCACCACCGTGCCCGGAGATTTGGGTCCCGCCCAGGCGCCGAGGACGGCATCGGCGGCCATGGCGCCCGCCAGCGGACCGTCGGTGATTTCATCGAGGATCAAATCGGAAACGTTGGAAAGCACGACCCGGAGGAATTCACGCATCTCGGACTTCCCCATGCGGCGCAGATTCACACCCAGCCTGGCAAGCTGCGCGCCCTCGAAAAGCCTTTCCCTCGACATTCCCTCTGCCGCCAGCCGCGGAGGCGTCCTCGAGAAGATCGGTGCGATCAGCGCACTGTAGCGAATCATTCTCCGCCACAGGGACGAGAACGCTTTCGCGTCCGGGTGCGCGCCGCCGTCCTGGAATCGCGCCCCGGCGCCGTCGATCACCACGTGCCTGCCGTCGGGGGACAGGCTGACCGTGGGAAGGTCTCTGGCCGCCATGCGCAATCCCCGCGCCTCGAGATCCAGCTCCGACGAAACCCGGGGACTCAGGTTATAGAGCAGATGCGCCAATCGAGGGCCGCGGACACCGGGCGCGATCTCGCTGGTTTGTGCCATGCCGCCGATACTTTTCGATCGCTCCAGCACCAGCACCCGTTTTCCGCGTTTTGCCAGCGTCGCGGCAGCGGTCAAGCCGTTATGCCCCGCACCGACGACGATGGCGTCATAACGGCTGTTGGTACCGGCCGCCTTCATCGCTGGAATCTCACGCTGCCCGCGACCACCGGGAATGGCGGCTCAGCAGCTTGACGTCGCGCAGGATCTCCCGCGCAGCGTTGGCGCCCGGCGCCGACATCACGCCGCCCCCCGGATGCGCCGACGAACCCACCAGATAAAGACCCTTAATCGGCGACCGGTATTGCGCGTATCCGGGAACGGGACGATTGAACAACAGCTGATCGAAGGTCAGCTCACCCTGGAAAATGTTGCCTTCGGTAAGACCTGCTTCGCGCTCCAGGTCCCACGGCGAGCGCACCTCCTTGTGCACGATGAGATCGCGGATTCCGGGACAGATCCGCTCGAGTTTGTTCAAAACCGTATCAGCCAAGCTTTCCCGCGCGCACTCCCAGTTCCCGGGCGCGCGTGTCCCGTTGACTTCCAGATCATAAGGCGCGTACTGGATGAACATCGTCATCATGTGTTTTCCCGGCGGTGCCATGGTGGGATCGGTACGCGTCGGGATCAGCATGTCGAAGTACGGATCCGCCGACCAGCGACCCGCTTTCCAGTCGTCATAGGCCCGCTCGAGCTCGGCCAGACTCACCGAGCAATGAAGGTCGCCTTTGAGGAACGGGGCGTCCGGAGGTGCGGCGGGGAATTCGGGAAATCCGTCCAGGGCCACGTTCAGCTTGGCGCTGGAACCGCGGATTTTGAACCGCTTCACCGCGGCGACAAACTCGTCAGGCAGCTCCGATGCATCCACATGGCCGAGAAAGGTGCGCTTCACGTCCATGTTCGACGCCACCAGCGGCGCCTCGAACCGGTCGCCGTTGTCGAGCACGACACCGGTCACCGCGCCGCCCTCGGTCAGAACCCGATCGATGCCCGATCCAACCCGGATTTCGCCCCCCGCCTCTTCAAAGGCGCGGGCGAGGGCATGCGAAATCGAGCCCATGCCCCCGCGGGCAAAGCCCCAGGAGCCGATGGATCCATCCACCTCGCCCATATAGTGATGCAGCAGCACGTAAGCGGTGCCCG
>DATIPL010000675.1:0-1575 GCA_035471965.1 Gammaproteobacteria bacterium | reverse complement strand
GTGCGGGACTGGAATACCGCCGGACTGCCATCCTCCTGAGCGTGGCGGGCTGCGGTCCGTTCACCCCGGAACCCGAAATAAACGCCACCGGGGAAGAGTGGGGCCGGCAGACGTATATTCCCGCCTTTTGAATTCCGGCAGCGTCAAAGGGCCTGGCCGTTCAGGACAAATTCCGCCTCGGACAGCCGTCCATCATTATTTTCGTCCAGGGACGAGTACATGCTTTTAAGACTCAGGTCACCCTCGGGAACCTCGTCGCGGCTGAGGTATCCATCCGCGTTCAGGTCCAGAAATCTGAATCGTGTCTCCCGTATCGCTTCGGAAGCATTGGTCACGCCGGTAATGGACATTTCGCCGTCCTGCACGCCGCCGACCACCTGGACCGGGGCGATGAAAAACAACGCGGCAATCAGTACTCCGGTGATAAAGCTGACTACATTTTTCGCTGTCGCGGAGGTGTGCACTGTTTCTCCCCTGGTTTTGCATTGGCATGAATTACCGACGCAAAATGCCTGCCAACAGCGCTGCCTTGCGCCGCCGTCGTTTGTTGCCGCCCGGGTCGCGGAATCGGGGCATAATCCCCGCGGCCGTGGCATTTGAGCCGCCGGAGCCGGCCGACGGCGTTCCGCAGCGGCGCATCCGGCTCGCCGGCGAGCGGAATTCCGGCGCCATCCTCGGCCGCAGAGCGGGCGCGCCGTCGGGCAGTCGAAGCCTGCTGAATCTCTACCTTGCATCGATTTCATCTGGAGGTCATGGATGAAAGTCATGTCGGGCCGCGCCGCGTTCATTGCGCTGCTTGAAGACGAGGGCATAAGCCACCTGTTCGGCAATCCGGGAACCACCGAGCTCCCTATCATGGCGGCGCTGGCCGAGGGGGCGTCTGTCGAATACGTGCTCGGACTGCAGGAAGCGCTGGTTGTGGCCATGGCCGACGGGTTTGCCCGCGCGTCCGGACATCTCACCGCATGCAACGTCCACGTGGCGCCCGGCCTCGGAAACGCCATGGGTTCGCTCTACAACGCCAAGTGGATCGGCTCCCCGATCATATTGACCGCCGGACAGCAGGAGCAGGGCCACGGCCTCACCGAACCCTTGCTCTACGACCCGCTGGTGCCCATGGCCGACCCGCTGGTCAAGTGGGCCGTGGAGATCACCCGTATCCAGGATCTTCCGCGCGTCGTGCGTCGGGCGGCCAAAATCGCCACGACGCCGCCCACCGGGCCGGTGTTCATTTCTCTTCCAGGCGACATTCTCAATGACGAGGCCGCGCTCGATTTGGGAAAGTCCACTCGCGTTGAAACCGCGGTCCGGCCGGGAGATGAATTGCTGATCCGACTCGCGGAAAGACTGCTCGGCGCCGAGCGCCCGGTGATCGTGAGCGGCCACGAGGTCGCCATGACCGACGCGCTGTCGGAGGCGGCCAGGCTGGCGGAGGTTCTGGGCGCGCCGGTGTATCAGCAGACGGTGCCCCACGGCGCACATTTTCTCTCCGAGCATCCGGCATTTATGGGCGCGCTGACGCGGGACCAAGAGCAGGTTCGAGAAATCCTGTCTCGCTACGATTTGCTCATCTGT
>DATIPL010000674.1:0-2193 GCA_035471965.1 Gammaproteobacteria bacterium | reverse complement strand
CCGTGCCGATACGGTCATGAATGAACTCGACTCTTTTCATCAGCGATTCGTCGTCATGGACGATGGACGCTTTGGAGATCCCCCTGGAAGCTTCCTCGTTGAGTGATTTGACGATGATGGGAAACTCGAGCCTGGCGGGCCGTCGCACCGCGTGGCCCCTGCGCGCCGCCTTGAAGCGCGGGCAACGGATTCGATGGTAAATGAGGAGCTTCTTGGACATTGCCTTGTCCCGGGCGATGATCAGTCCGCGCGGGCTGCAGCCAGTGTAGGGAACACCGAGAAGCTCCAGAAAGGCGACCACGTTCTGGTCGTATACGGCCTCGCCGCGGAACTCCTCCAGCAGATTGAACACGATATGCGGCTTCCATTCTTCCACCGCTTCACGAATGGGGAGGAGCTCATCGAGCACGCCCAGCACCCGCACCTGGTGACCGAGAGTTTTCAGCGCGTGAACCACATCCAGCTCGGTCTTGAGGTCGTACTGTTCCGCGTCGTTCAGCGCAGTCGGATCCTCGGGCGGGACGTAGCTGGCGTGCACCAGGACCAGAACTCTGAGCTTTTTCACAGCGCGTGCCAGTCCCTGCGGCGATAGACGTACTCCGCGCTGCGGGCGGCCAGCACGATGGCCAGATCGACGATGAGCCGCCGCTCGGAACCCGATACGCGCAGCTTGAGCTCGCGGCAACGACTGATCATCTCGCGCAGGACCATGTCCACCGCCAGCGGATGCTCCGAGGTGTTCTCGGTCACCATTCGGCGGATCTTCACCCGGTTACGCCGGAGAAATGCGGATGCTTTTTCTCCGTTGCGCGTTTCGGCGCCGCGGAAAAGTCTGGCCAGGTCGGCGTCGTAGTCGGTGGTGGTCATGCCGGAGTAGAGCTCCAGCTTTTCCTCGTAATGCTCGCGCAGCGTCTTGCTCATTGCGCTGATCGGGTCGACCTTGGCGCGATTGCGCACCTTGGGCGCCTGCCCCGCAATTTCTTCCATCAGCTCATTCACGTACTGAAGCTTTTTCAGCGCCGGCCATCCCTTGTATCGCTGCCTCCAGTTGGACTTCGGCGTCAGCCATACGGCAAACGTCTCGGCGAAATCCTCGTCCGGATGCGCCTGGGCGTACCAGTGGTCCAAATGGGTGACGTAGCGCTTACTGGCGGGATTCGGCTTGTAGTAGTCCGGGTAGCGGGAGGAAGAACGGCCGAAAGTCTGCTGCCAGCGGCGGCGCCGGTGGAAGCGGTAGGCGTGATCCATGACGTGACCCATCTCGTGGCGAAGCAGCTTGAGGCAGCTCGCCCGGTTGCCCCCTTCCACGTTCAGGATCTGCTTGCGCTCCAGGCGCATGAGTCGCGGATGGGTGAGATAGAACGGCACTGCTATCCCGGTCACGCCGTCGGGCGAAAACCACTCGTCGGAAATCCAGAAATGCGGCCGGATTCGGATGTCGCGCGCGTCGAGCTCTTCCTGGAGCTTGTCAAAGCGTTCTTCGAGCCAGGTGCCCTCGAGCCGGACCCCGAGATCGCGAAAGCGAAGGTCGAGCAGTCGCTCGTCCGGCCAGCGGGTCCAGTTAAGACGTTTCTTGACCGCCAATGAAGCTACTTGGAAGCTGGTCGTCTGCGCAGCTTCGCCAGCCGCGCCACACAAAAATCATTATTCGTTTATCGAGAACGTCGCTCGAACGCAGGCCTCACGCCGCCTTGCTGCGAATTTCCGGCGCGGCCTCGTCGAGGGCGCGCTCGAAACGATCGAACAGATCTCCAATCTGCTTTTCGTCGATGATCAGCGGCGGACATATGGCCACGGAGTCTCCCGTCAGGCCGCGCACGATCAGACCGTTGGCCTGCGCCCGCTCGGCCACCCCGTGGGCGGCCTTGATAGAGGGGTCAAACTGATCTTTGGTGTCCTTGTCCGCCACCAGCTCTACCGCGCCGATGAGACCGACGCCTCGGGCCTGGCCCACCAGAGGATGCCTGCCGAGATCCTGCAGGCGCGACTGGAAAGCCGGTGATACCTGTCGCACGTGGCTGACAATGTCGCGCTCCTGGTAAATTTTCAAAGTCTCCAGGGCCACCGCCGCGGATACCGGATGCGCTCCGTAGGTGTAGCCCATGCCGAACGCGCCGTGGGTCTTGGTGTTGTCGGCGATGACCTGATAGAGCTCGTCCGAGATCATGAGCGCCGCGATCGGAAGGTAGCCGG
>DATIPL010000673.1:0-1865 GCA_035471965.1 Gammaproteobacteria bacterium | reverse complement strand
CGCCTTTGGCGGCGGTATTCCTTCCCCGTTCGGTGTCGAAGACCGCGCTGCGTCCCCGGGGGTGGCGCGTCAGCGAAATCCGGGTCATGCCATAAGTCTTGATCCGGACTCCTGCCGGCCATCAGCCGCCGGTTCCCGCCTCAGTCTTTCCCCGCCCTGCGCTCGCGAAATGTGATGTAGGTGGTGCTGGCGAAGATCACGGCGCCACCCATCCAGGTGGCCGCGTCGGGCCACTCGGCGAAGAGCAGGAATCCCAGCAGGCTGGCCCAGAGCAGGCGGGTGAAGTCCACCGGGAAAACGGCGGTGGCATCGGCGAGGCGGAACGCGTTGGTCATCGCCAGGTGCCCGAGCGTGGCCAGGAGGCCGACGAGCAGCAGCCAGCCCATCTGCGTCGACGTCGGCGTGATCCAGACCGGCAGCGCCAGGGGCAGCGAGAACAGCGTCAGAAGCACGGAGTTCCAGGAGACGATACAGACTACGGAGTCGGTCCTGGACAACCGTTTCACCGTTACCAGAGCCAGCGCCCAGAATACCGAGGAGGCGAGAACGACCCAGGCGCCCGGCTGCACGGAGTGGAAGCCGGGTCGCAATATGATCAGAGCACCGACAAAGCCCGTGAAAACAGCCGTCCACCTTCTCAATCGCATGCGTTCGCGAAGAAACAACGCGGCCGCGATGGATCCGAAGATGGCGGCGGTGAAGCTGAGCGCAGTGGCCTCGGCAATGGGCACGATGCCGAGTCCATAAAACCATAGGGCCATGGCAAGAATGCCGAAGCAGCTGCGCAGCAGCTGCAATCCCGGCTGTCGGCTTTTCAACGCTTCCATGCCCGCCCGGAACATGAGCGGGGCCATCACCAGCAGGCCGAAAAGATTGCGGAAAAAAGTAATCTCGAAGGCATGCATCTCGGCGCTCAAGAAGCGCACCAGCGCGTGCATGCTGGTCAGTGCGAGAGTGGCGAGCAGCATGAAGATCATGCCGCGAGCATTGAACGCGCCGACCGCGCGCGCGGCGGCGATTTCCTCGGGCTTCAATGCAGCGGATTCTTCGACGAATTCCGCCAGCCCGGGCGGACCCGCAGCGGGTTGGCCGGTTCGCCGGGGAAGGCTGGCGGGAAAACGGGGCAGGCGTCACTCGATTCGCCGATATGCGTCGGTGATTGGCGCGGGGCCGTGATACCGATTCCCGTATCCGACGGGATCACCTTTGCTCGCCGGCTTTGCCGCCGAGGCATTGAGGCGACTGTGGCGAGGAAGATTCCCAGCTCGATGGCGAGTAGGTGTGCAGCGCGAGCGCGTGAACCCCGTGCTCGAGTTCCTCCGAAAGCAGCGCGTAAACCATCCGGTGCTGGGATACCAGGCTCACCCCCTCGAAGGCATCGCTCACCAGCACGACTTTGAAATGAGACTCCGACCCGGGCGGGACGTTGTGGCGGTCGCTCTCGTCTACGACCTCCAGGTGCTGCGGCCTGAGGCCTTCGGTGAGCTTCGCCTCGATGGTCTGCTGAACGCTCATTTTGACTCCGGTGAACCCGATACCTGCCGCCCTGCGGCCCGCGGAATATCCGCGGGCGGGATGGCGCTGAGTCCATTGTAACGAGATTGGGACCGAGAGGTGCCCGTTCAAGCCGCGTAGCGACCTTCCATGATGCGCTGGCGCACGCCTTCCAGGGCACCACCGATGCCGCTGTCGACCGCGGCCGCGAGCTTCCGGCTGAGGCCCTTCTTGGTGACATATTTGACCTCGAACATACGCGTCCTTTCGCTTTGCTCCAGCAGATAGTCGTCGCTGGTCTTGAGTTCGTCGCAGAGCTTCAGGTCCAGCGCCCGCTTTCCGTACCAGTGCTCTCCGGTGGCCACCTGGTT
>DATIPL010000672.1:0-3880 GCA_035471965.1 Gammaproteobacteria bacterium | reverse complement strand
GAGAACGCCTACGTGTCCGGCGTGCGCAACGTTCTGCAGTCGCTGAAGGAGAGCAATCGATGCCTTCGAAGGTTCGTGTTCATATCCAGCACCGGCGTTTACGGTCAGGACGCCGGTGAATGGGTGGACGAATCGTCACCCACCGCGCCCGCTCGCTTCACCGGCAGATTACTGCTCGAAGGCGAGCGTCTCTGCCTGCAAGGAATCCATCCGGCCACTGCGGTTCGCTTTGGAGGCATCTACGGGCCGGGACGAGACCGCCTCCTTCGCCAGGTGCGCGGCGGCGCCACCTGCGTGGAGCAGCCGCCGCGCTACACCAACCGGATCCACCGGGATGACTGCGCCGGAGTGCTCCGTCACCTGTTGCGACTCGAGGAAGTTGCCCCGATATACATCGGCGTCGACTGCGATCCCGCGGCGCAGTGCACGGTGATGGACTGGCTGGCAAGACGAATGAGCGCTCCCGCGCCCCGCCGGGAGCCGGCTCGAGGCGCGACTGGTCAGGGCAAACGATGCCGCAACGATTTGTTGCTCGAGAGTGGTTATCGTTTTGCTTATCCCACCTTCCGCGAGGGTTACGCTCAGATGATCGATTCTCTGATCGCCGCTGAGCAGTCCTCGAACTGAACGAAAATCTGTTGTCCGGTCGAGGAAGAAGTGAAGCCTGGTTTGGACGAACTTTACGAGGAAGCGCTCAGTCGCTTCGGAGAGGTTTACGCGCGTGCGGGCAAATGCGGAATAACCGAGCCCAACGCCATGAATCTGGCGACCGTGGACGGGCGCGGCCGGCCGTCGTCGAGGGTGGTTCTCCTGAAAGGCTACGATGAGCGCGGCTTCGTCTTCTATACCAACCACAACAGCCGAAAGGGTCAGGATCTCGCGGCCGTACCCCGAGCCGCCCTTTGTTTCTACTGGGAGCCTTTGCTGGAGCAGGTGCGAATCGAGGGAACGGTCGAAACCGTGTCGGAGCGGGACGCCGACGCCTACTGGGCAACGCGGCCGCGCAACAGTCAGATCAGCGCCTGGGCGTCGCAGCAGTCCGAACCGCTGGATTCCAGTGCGGCGCTGGAGCGGCGCATGGCGGAAATCACGCAGAAGTACCGGGGGCGGAGCGTTCCGCGGCCGTCCTACTGGTCCGGATACCGAGTAGTGCCCGATTTGATTGAATTCTGGCGGGGTGGTGAGTACCTGCATCGGATCCACGAGCGAACCTGCTACCGCAGGCAGGGCGACGCCTGGACTGTCAATCTGCTCAATCCTTGAGAACGAGCCGGATGATCGGAATCCATTCCCTCAGTCCTCATCGAGCCACGTCGAGATGATGAAGCAAGTCTCCCTCGAGGTTCCAACCAGGGGCCGAGGCAGTTACGAAATCACCAGTGAAGTGAAGCGGGTAGTCACGGAGTCAGGAGTCGCCAGCGGCCTTTGCCAAATTTTTATTCACCACACCAGCGCCTCGCTGATGATGTGCGAGAACGCGGATCCGACCGTACTCAGTGATCTGGAGACCTTCATGTCCAGGCTGGTGCCCGACGGCGACGCAATGTTCCGGCATACCGCCGAGGGCCCCGACGACATGCCGGCCCACGTTCGCAGTGTGCTCACGCAAACGGGTCTCAATCTGCCGGTGCAGCGCGGCCGACTGGATCTGGGCACCTGGCAGGGCATTTTCGTCTGGGAGCACCGGCACGCGGCGCAAACCCGGCGGCTGACGCTGACGGTGCACGGAGAATGACGGGATCAGGGGTCCGCTCGGTGATCATCACCGGCTGCTCCAGTGGAATCGGATTGTGCGTGGCCGAGGGGCTCAGGTCCCGCGGCTATCGCGTTTTCGCCACCGCGCGCAGAGAGGCGGACGTGCAGCGCTTGGCTGGTGACGGTTTCGAATCGATCAGACTCGATCTGAGCAACTCGGAATCCATCGCCGCAGCGCTCGAAGAAATTCTCGATCGCACGGAGAACCGCCTTTACGCGCTGTTCAACAACGGCGGTTACGGTCAACCCGGGGCGGTAGAGGATCTCACAACGGAGGTGCTTCGCGCTCAGTTCGAAACCAATTTCTTCGGCTGGCACGAGCTTACGCGTCGTATTCTGCCGGTGATGCGCGCCCAGGGCGAAGGTCGCATCATTCAAAACAGCTCGGTGCTCGGCTTCATCACGCTCAAGTTTCGCGGCGCCTATAACGCCAGCAAGTTTGCGCTCGAAGGTCTGAGCGACACTCTGCGCCTGGAGCTCAATGGAACCAACGTTCATGTCTCACTGATCGAGCCCGGGCCGATTGTCAGTCGTTTTCGCGAGAACGCTTATCGGGCCTTCAAGGCCAACATCGACGCCGAGCGAAGTTCTCATCGAAAGGCATACGTTTCCCTGGAGCGAAGGCTCGCGGACAGCGAGAACGAGCCGCCGTTCACCCTGCCCGCGAGCGCGGTGTTGAGAAAGGTAGTTCATGCTCTCGAGAGCGGCCGACCGAAACCACGCTACTATGTCACCGTTCCCACCTATGGGTTCGGCGTGCTGAAGAGACTGCTGCCCACGCGACTGCTCGACCGCCTGCTCATTTCGGCGTCGGGTGCCGAGGTGCGTCATTGACGATTGATAATCGATAACTCGTCCCCCGTGGGCGGTTGGCGGCGGCACCAGGCCGATTTACCGGTGTTCGATCGATATTTTCTCGTACATCCCGCCTTTAACCCCGACAGACACCGGTTTAAGATATTCGACCGGCTCGGCAGGAGCGCCCCGCCAACAGCGCGCTTCGATCCGCGCGAGGCGAGATGCGGTTATCCTGCCAGCGATAAGAAGAAGGAGGAGTCATGGCCAAATCAATCCGTACGCGTTCCGTCATCACCACGGCCGGCGCCGTGCTGGCGGCAGCCCTCTCGACACAGGCCCTCGCGGTCGAAAAATGGGATCTGCCGCTGGCCTGGCCGCTGGGTAATTTCCACGTCACCAACGCACAGATTTTTGCCGACAAGGTCAAGGAGGCGACTGACGGCGAGGTCCAGATCACGGTCCATCCCGGCGGTTCGCTCGGCTACAAGGGGCCGGAAATGCTCGGCGCGGTGCGCGACGGCCTTGTTCCCATCGGCGACATCCTGCTCAATCAGCAGGTGGGGGAGGAGCCGTTCTTCGGAATCGAGTCGGTTCCCTATCTCGCGTCGGGCTATGTCGAGGTGCGCGCACTGCAGACCTTTTCGCGCCCCGTCTACGAGCGCCTGGCGAGGAAGCATAATCAGAGAATACTTTACATGGTGCCCTGGCCCGGTCAGAACGTTTACTCCACCTGGAAGATCCAGAAAGTCGAGGACCTCAAGGGCTTGAAAATCCGTACCGTGGACAAAAACGGCACCGACTTCTTCGCTAAGCTCGGCGCAAGCCCGACACAGCTTCCCTGGGGCGAAGTTGTGCCGTCACTGGCCTCCGGCGCCATCAACGGTGTGACCACTTCCAGCTCATCCGGTGTCGACGGCAAATTCTGGGAATTCCTGAGTCACGTCAATACTTTTCACTGGCAGTCGGCGTCGAACATGGTGAATGTGAACCTGGACGCCTGGAACCGTCTCGACCGCAAGCATCAGCGGGCCATCGAGACGCTGGCCAGTCAGCTCGAAGCGCAATTCTGGGAAGCCTCCATCGATGAAGACGCGACCAAGATGGCCGTGCTGGCAAAGAACGGGATCACCGTCACCAGGCCAACGCCCGAGCTGCGTGCGCGTCTCGTTGCTACAGCAGAGGAAATGTGGAAGGACTTCACGGCCAATGTGCCGGAGGCCGGAGCGGTCATCGCGGCATATCGCAAGATGGTCGGCAAGTAGCCGACAGCTGGCGGCGGGGTTCGCGCCGACCGGCTGCCCGCGATGATCGACGCGTTCCTGCGCTA
>DATIPL010000671.1:0-4470 GCA_035471965.1 Gammaproteobacteria bacterium | reverse complement strand
GTAGTGAGGCAGATCGACCCCGAAAACACGCTGCTCAGCGACGATCGTTTGCGCTTCCGTTACGGCGAGCTGGCCGAAGCAGCCATTGACGAAAAGACGTACGTCCGCGCCGACGCTCTGCTCAGGGCCGGCCTCACGCATGCTCCGGAGGATTCGAAGCTCACCGACCTGCGCTTCCGGTTGAAGTCCGAGCTCCAGCGTATCGCCAACGAACGACGCGTGGCCGGGATCGAGGCGCGCATTGGCCCGCGGTTTGCCGCGCTCAACGCGCTCCCGGATTTTCTCGAGATCAGGGATGATCTGATCGTGCTCGCGGATTTGAGCCCGGAATCGACGCTGCTGGCCGAGATCCAGGGAAAGCTCAAAAATTCCTTCGAGGATCGGATGAAAACCAGCGTCGCGCAACGCAACTGGGCAGAGAGCGAACGCTTGCTGGTGAAATTTTCGAATCTGTTCGATATCCCCTATCTGATGGAGCAGCGCCGACTGCTTTCAGTGCTTGAAGAGCAGGCGGGTCACAGGATCGAATTGACGACGGAACATCGGGCGGCAGTTGAAGAGAATGTTCAGACCATCTCTCGATTGCTGGCGAAGCCGGAATTTTCCAGCGAGTGGGAAATCAGGCTCAAGGTTCCGTACAAGGAACTCATTGCGCTGGTGCCGTCCGGCGATCCGGTTCTGGAACAGGTTCGCAACCGTACGGTACGCCTTTATCTGCAGCACGCAAAATCCGCGCTCGAATCGGAACGTTTCGTCGAGGCACTCGCGTATGTCGAGCGCGGTCGTGTATTTTACCCCGAGCTCGGCAACTTCAACGATTTCGAGCAGGCCATCGTCGGCGCCAGGGAGGACTGGCGTAAACGCCGCGAAGAGGAGCAGCGACTGGCGCGTATCGATGCTTTGAAGAACGATTTCTTGGCGGCCGCGGAACGAAACGACCTCCAGGAAGCGGATTCCAAGCTCGCGCGCATCAGGGCCGAGGGCGTGCCTGCGGAAGATCCCTTCCTTGCCCGTGAGGCGCCGCTGGGGCTGGCCAATGCCTATCTCCGCCGGGCGCATGACAGAATCGATGGCGAGCGGCCTGATTTCGAGCAGGCGCTGGCGCTCGCCAGTAAAGGTCTTGCGATTGCTCCCGAGATCGAAGCGCTTCGCCTTGCCGTCGCCAGCTACGAGCTCGAGGTGCAGAAGCGGCGGTTGGAAATTTCGCTGCGCAAGCTCTTTGACGGCACCGGGGAAATCGATGTGGCGGTTGTGGAGACGAACCTTCGAAAGCTCGAGGCCGGTTTTCCAGAACGCTATCCCGGGCTGCGAAAGGAATTCGCCGAAACCCGCGCCGGGAGGATCCTCGAACTCGCAAATTCAAGAGATCTCCGGATCCCGTCGCTGCATCAGCGCATGGATGAATACAGAGCCCTGTTTCCCGATAAGGCGCAAGCGCTTCATGAGTCACTGGCATCCATTGTAGAGAAGAGGATCAGGGGAGCCCGCCTCATGAGCGCGCGGGATCTCGAATCATTGTCCGGGCCGCTGTCCGAATTCCGCGCCTTTTCTCCCGCCCACTATGCGTCCCTGAGCACGGACCTGAGCAGCCGGCTTGCGGGGCAGATCCGGTCGCTGGAGAAAACAGACAAGCTCGCTGCGGCCAGCCTCCTGGAGGCCTCGATCAGGCAATTCGGTGACGCCTCGTTCAGGGGAATCGAGATCGAGCTGCCAATGAAAGAGATTTCCGAAGGCATGCGGCTGATTGCGTCGGGCAGGCTCAACGCCGCCCACGGCAGTCTTGAAGCAGCCCGGAAGAAGGATCCGACGAATAACGATCTGCCCGCCTTCGAACGAACGCTCGAGTCCAGCATGGACAAGGCGAGAAGGGAATATAAGAAATATGCCGCAGCCGCGACGAGTTCGATATCGACTCGAGACCAGACGAAGTTCGATGACGTCTACGCCTCGATTCAGCAGCTTTGGTCGGACAATCCGGAGTTCCGGCGGATCCAGATTGCGCCGCCACGGCGCGGAGCATGCAGCCGGGACCTCGCCGGCTACGGCCGAAGAAGAGGCGGCGAGTGCTGGGATCTCGTGGGCCGAGCCAAGGGACCGCTTATGGTGGTGGTCCCTGCCGGCGGCGCCATCAACGCACCCTTTGCCATCAGCAAATACGAGGTCAGCGGCAGCGACTTCAACGATTACTGCGAGGCCACGGGCAGATGCCAAAGCATGCCGAGGAGTCAAGCGAGATTGCCTGTGACGAATATTTCAGCAGAGGAAGCCGAGGCGTACGCCCGGTGGCTGTCGGAGCAGGCAAGCAAGACCGAGAATCGTGAGGTCGTATATCGCCTGCCCACCGAGGAGGAATGGGAGCACGCGGCGAAAGCGGCCGGCGCGCAGCCGGGCAAGAAATACAACTGCCGCGTGACCGCGGGTGGCAGCGTGATTTCCGGTCACGCCCTGGTCGACGCCGCCTCAGGGGCACAGAACGGTTGGGGGCTCGCAAACTACGTGGGAAATGCGCAGGAGTGGGTACGGACGGCGGATGGACTCAAGGCGCGTGGCGGCGCCTATCAGGATCCGCCGGGCCGCTGCAATGCGTCCATCTCCCGCATTCATAGCGGTCAGCCGGACGGAATTACCGGATTCCGACTGGTTCGCGAGATGGGCTGAATCTTGCGCCGCGGGCGGGACCCGACTGGTAAATCCAAGGACCCGGTGAGAAGCCCGAACACGGCCGCATTACGGCAATATCCAGGTGGAGGTATGGGCGATCGTGGGCGAAAATAATAACAATGAGCGTGTGGACTTATTTCGAGCGGGTAGAAGTGCCCTAAAGGCGGCATCGGTATCGAAATGTCGTCGAATATCGTCATGAACAAATCCCAGCTGAGAAAGCTGGCGCGCGAGCACGCGCTCGGCAACCTCGACGAGGGTGAATACCTGCATCGCCGACGCACGCTCATCGACGACATCGTCGGCGGAAAGGTCGCGATTGTCCGGGAAGTCCCGCCCCCTCCCCCGCCGGCCTACTCGGAGGATCCCACCACCAAAGTCAGCATCGCAGGCGGCGACCGCGCTCGACGCGTCCTGCCTGCCGCCCTGTTGATAGGCATCGTAATCGTCGCGGGTATTATCTGGATGCTGATACCGGGCGGCGGACAGCAGAGCGGGAACGTCGATCAGCCGGTACACGCTCCGCCCGTTTCCAGGGCCCGTTCGCTCATTGACGATTTCGTAAGCGAGAAGGACTTCAGCGCATTCAGTATCGCGAGCTTCAAGGAAAGTTGGAGTCACCTCACCTATGCCGAGAAGAGAGAAGCCTATTCTGCTCACTGGTTCGATAGCCTGATCAATCTCATCAGTGACGAGATCAAAGCGCAGAATGCCCTGGCGGGTTCGGAAGAAACGGCCAATGCGGCGGAGATGGGCAGGCGGCTCTCCGAGTTCGCGTCTTTTCTCGGCATCTCGGAGTACGTAACCCAGTTCAAGGGCGTTCCCGCACAGCCGACAGCCACTGTTGCCGCCAGCGATCCGGATCCCGGCATCGAAGCATCCGCGACAGTCAGCGATTCCGAGGTCCGGAGACCCGAGCCGTTCCCGGCCGCCGCTGACGCCAGTGGTACGGATCCCGGAACCAAGGCGGCGACGGTCGACGCCATCACTCCCGGGGATCCCGCCGCCTTTCAGACACATGGCCGGAAAGACGAGACACTGTCGCCAATGCCGGACGCCGAGTGGCTGGACGCCCAGCCGGCCGGCGCCTACACGCTTCAGCTTTTCGCCGTGAGTCGGCTGGACGAGATTCAGAGCCTCATCGTGGCCAACCCGGACGTCGATCTGCAGTTGCTGGTGAACGTCCGGAATGAGCCCCGATATCGGGTCGTTTACGGAGTCTTCGACTCCGAGGACGCGGCCCGAGTCGCCTATGCAGAACTCCCGGAGAGCATTCGCCGGGCGCAACCGGTTCCACTGGTAAGATCCATTGGCAGCCTGCGCGACGAAGTCGGTAATGCCGATCAGGTCGCGGCTGTCAGCGCAAGCAAATACACGCTGCAGGTTTTCTCCACGGACAGTGCCGACAGCGCCCGGCGCCTTCAGGCGGATTTTCCCGCTCTCGAACTGAGCCTGTTGGAAACCACGAATCCTTATTCACGCTACCGGGTTCTTTACGGGATCTTCGATTCCGAAGAGATGGCAAGAAAAGCCGCAGGCGGCCTGCCGCGGGAACTGTTGCAGAACGTGGGCGATCCCTTGATCAAGACGGTGAGCGAGCTACAGGCGGTAAAGCGCTGATTCGTGGTCACGGATGACGTGCGGCATGTGACGCCTGGCTGGGAGGACGCCCGGTGCAGAGTGCTGCAGCCAATAGAAGTTCAATGGTCACTTGTCATTGGGAAGATTTGAGCAGCCTCGCGCAACCCTGTCTCAAGCAGCACGCCTCACATAAGGGCTCCGCTCGGCAGGTTTGTTTTCCGTGCTCCA
>DATIPL010000670.1:0-2980 GCA_035471965.1 Gammaproteobacteria bacterium | reverse complement strand
TGAACTATCGCATGCTCGCTACCGGAACCATGCATCTTTACAACGCCCTGGTCGATTTCGGGGAGCGCCATGTGGGAGAGTGACGAGTTTGACGAGGAGACCACGGGCACGGTTTTCCGGGACGTGCTGATGCTTGCGCTCATCGGCTTCGTCGCCATGGTCATCGTGATTCTGCCGCACATCAGCGAGTCCAAGCAGAGGGACGATGAGCATCGATCTCCCGGTAATATCGTCGTCGAGATCCATTGGCCCGATGAGCTTCCGGTGGACGTGGATTTATGGGTGCAGGGGCCGAACGACGTGCCGGTCGGGTTTTTCAATCAGAACAGTGAGCTGTTCAACCTGCTGCGCGACGATCTGGGAACCGACGGCGACGCCACCGAGCTGAACTACGAGGTCTCGTACAGTCGCGGTATCAAGGCCGGCGAGTACGTCGTGAACGTGCACATGTATGGGCCGGTGCCGAGCGGTGTGGTGGTCCCGGTAACCGTGGTGGTGAGCGTTCGGCAGAAGTACGACACCCTGCGCCAGATCCTGACGACCAACATCAATCTGGAACGCCGGAATCAGGAGGAGACGGCTTTTCGCTTCAGCCTGACGGGAAACGGTGATCTCGTTCCGGGCAGCGTTACCACTTTGCGGCGGCGACTCGTCACGGTGCCTTCGTTGTGGAAACCCTGATTCTCTTCTTCTCTTTGCTCGTTGGCGTTGCCGCGGTGCTTGCGGCGATTGCCGTATGGACGCCGCGCAAGACTCCCGTGCGAGCCGCCGCCGTCGTGATTGCGGCGCTGTTCGTGCCGGTGGCCTACTTCAGCGTTCAGGATCTGCTGAGTAAGCCCAAGCCCATGGAGCACGAGTGGTTCAAGCGCCACGTGGACGAGGCGGTGGTGCTGGGCGTCAGTCTGGACGAGGGGAACGCCATCTACCTCTGGCTCCGGCTGGATGATTCACTCGAGCCGCGCTTTTACAGGCTGCCCTGGCAGACTCAGCTGGCGGAGAAGCTGCAAAATCTCATCGACGAAGCCATTCAGGCGAATGCCGTGGTCACCATCAAAAACCCCTTCTCCAAGCGCGCCTTCGAGAACCTGGGTGACCTCAACGTGCACATCATTCCGCCGCCCGCGCCCCCGTTCAAAAAGCCACCGCCCCCTGCGCAGATTTTCAATCCGCGGGAAAAGGACCTGAAGGGGGCCTGATTCCGGATGCTACGCAGGTCATAGCCGGATGACGCATATCCTACTTTCGGCCGTGTCGAGCGCGCGAAGCTGCGTTGCCTGCCTGCTGCTGACACTCGCCTTCTCGCTGTCTGCTTCCGAGGTCCGACTCGAAGGTCAATTCGTGCAGGGCGGTCTCGTCACCGGCTTTACGAAGCCCGGTGCCCGGGTGACATTCGAAGGGCGCAACGTGCGGGTTTCAGAAGACGGTGTGTTTCTGATCGGCTTCGGCCGCGATGCCAAGCCCGACGCCACTCTTGAAATCGCATTTCCGGACGGCCGCAAGTCTTCGCGCCGCCTCGAGGTCGCCCGGCGCGATTACAGGATCCAGCGCATAGACGGGCTGCCCCCGCGCAAGGTGACGCCCAAGCCCGAGGATCTGAAACGCATACGCGAGGAGTATGCGCTGGTCAAAGCGGCGCGCCGGCGGGACGATCCCCGAACGGACTTCCTTCGCGGATTCATCTGGCCGGCGGTGGGACGTATCAGCGGTATCTACGGCAGCCAGCGGATCCTGAACGGAGAACCGCGCAGACCGCATTTCGGGGTAGACGTGGTCGCACCGGTGGGGACCCCGGTGGTGGCGCCCGCCGACGGCGTGGTGACGCTGGTGCACGCGGACATGTTCTTCTCCGGCGGCACCTTGATCATCGACCACGGTCACGGGCTTTCCTCGAGCTTCCTTCATCTGAGTAAAGTGCTGGTGAAGGAGCGTCAGCAGGTCAAACAGGGCGAGCTGATAGCACGCATAGGAGCCACGGGAAGAGTGACAGGGGCGCATCTGGACTGGCGCATGAACCTGTTCGACACACGCATCGATCCCCAGCTGCTGGTGGGAGCGATGTCGCCGAACTGAGCCGAGCCTTTTTGGCTCTATACGTCGATTAGCGCGTCCGCGGCTGCGGCAAGGTCGTCAAACACTTCGACGTCATCGAGATTCTGCTTGCTCTTGAGGGTTTTCTTACCGTCCCCGGTCTTTACCAGATACGGCCGCGCTCCGGCGGCGCGCGCCGCCTGAATGTCGATGAGCTTGTCGCCGATGAAAGGAACGTTGTCCAGCGGGGCGCGCAGCCGTTCCGAAATATCCCGCAGCATGCCTGGATTCGGTTTGCGGCACTGGCAATCGTCCTTGGGGTGACAGGGACAAATGAATATAGCGTCCACGTGGCCGCCGACCTCGGCAAGCTGGCGCTGCATCGTCTCGTGGATGCGATTGAGGGTTTCAATATCGAAGAATCGGCGCGCCAGCCCCGACTGGTTGGTGGCGACGACCACTCGGAACCCCGCACGATTGAGCCGCGCGATGGCGTCCAGGCTGCCGGGAATCGGGATCCACTCTTCCGCAGATCGAATGTGCCGGGGGGAGTCCTGATTGATCACCCCGTCGCGGTCAAGGATGACGAGTTTCACGCTGCTGTCTTGCTGCTCCAACGGAGATGGAGGCTGAGGATATCGCCGAACATGGTGCGATTGCGAATCGCGCCGAGGTGACGCGCCAGCCGGGGCTTCGACTGCGTGATGCGTTCTTTATGAGCGCATGATGAGTCGACCAGCGCTACAGTTCCCGCAGCCCCTGAAACGCGCCGCTCGCGCGATGCTCGAGCCCGGCCTCGGTTGAATCCGGGTTGGGGGGCGGGAGACGGCGCGCGTCAGCTGCGCCGGCGATGCCGTGCCCGGATGCGAGCGGATTCGAGCGCGTCTCGATGCTCCGGATCGTGGGCCGGAGCGAGCGCGGACACTCGCCAGGCTGCCCCTCTTCCGCCGCG
>DATIPL010000669.1:0-2191 GCA_035471965.1 Gammaproteobacteria bacterium | reverse complement strand
TCGTCGGGCTGTCCAGCGGCGCCATGAGCGCTGACGCGGGTCATGAATTCCTTTGCATCGGGCGAATACTCGAGCGCGCCGACATGACCACGAGGATAATCGACGTGCGTTCGGCAAGCCTGATCCCCAAGGAAACGTCCGGGCTGCTTCCGTTCGAAAACATTCAGTGGATAAGCGTGCTGAAGTCGTTGACCGCATATCAGATGTATCGGCAGCACGTCCAGGCGCGGGTGCGACGCGCCGATGCATTGCGCTATCTGCTCCTGGATGATGAATTTCCGCGTTCCGTTTACCGCTGCGTCGCGCTGGTGGACGGGTCTCTCCAGGAGCTGCCCAGAAGCAAGGCGCCGAGGAGCGCAGTCAGGCGCCTGGAAAAAGCGGTGAAAAGCGGAGATATCGCCGAGATGGCGGAATCCAACTCGGCGCTGCATGAATTCATCGACAGGCTGCAGGTCGAGCTCGGGCGGATCCACAGCGAGATAGCGAGAACCTATTTCCATATCGAAGAGCCCGCCCAGGCTTCGACGCAGTCCCAGTCCCAGTCCCGGTCGGCAACCCCCGCTTGACGGCTTCCCGGCGTGGCACCTACCATCCTCGCGCCCGCTCTCCCGGGCCAGCAATCCGGGTGAAACCGTGACGTACTGTCTCGCCATCGCCGTGGATCAGGGCCTCGTGTTCGCCTCGGACTCGCGCACAAACGCCGGGGTCGATCAGGTCAGCCATTACGGCAAGATGTTCACCTTCTCCCGCGAGGGCGAGCGGCAGCTCGTGGTTCTGACGGCGGGAAACCTCGCCACCACGCAGTCGGTCATCGACCGTCTCAAGAGGGACATCCGGCAGGACACCGGGCGCAACTTTCTCAACGTGGAATCCATGTCGGATGCCGCCGATTACCTCGGCGACGTCGCGCACAAGTGCCAGGCGAAGCGCATGGAGGCGGTGACCCAGGCGGGTTTCAGCGCGGAGGGGAGCTTTATTCTGGGCGGGCAGGTTCAGGGCGGCGACCCCGGTATCTTCCTCGTCTACCCTCAGGGCAACTACATCACTTCTTCGGATCAAACCCCTTATCTCCAGCTCGGGGAGTTCAAGTACGGCAGGCCTATCCTCGACCGCGTACTTTCAAGGGAGACCGGGCTCGATGAAGCGGCGCGTTGCGCGCTTGTCTCGATCGACTCCACCATGCGCAGCAACGCTTCGGTAGGACCGCCGATTGAAGTGCTCAGTTATGAGCGGGACAGTTTCAAGCTCGATCATTACCTCTGCCTGGAAGCGGACGATCCCTATCTGCTCGAGATCCGGCGCCAGTGGGGCGAGAAAATCGGACGCGCCTTCAGGGAGCTGCCCCACTTCCGCTGGAACGGCCTGCCCGCCAACAAACGCTTCAGGTCGAGCGCCGTCTGACCGTCCCCGCAATCGTTTGAGTCCCGTGTTTCAGCCGGGGCGGGCGTAGTGGCGTCTGAATATCGCGTCGGTAAACGAAGCGCGGAGATAGAAGCCGCGTGGGAGCGTTTCCGCCGGTGCGCCGTTTTCCCCCACGCCGCGTTGTCGCGCCGTCGCGTTGGCGGCTTTCGGCCGGATCTGCAGGTGGGTGCCGTGGTGTGCGGTAATGGACTCCAGCTTGCCGGTGCACGCCAGGTCCATGAGCTCCTCCCAATCGGCGCGTAGCGCGGAGTCCTCCTCGGGGGAAGGGCTCCAGATCAGAGGCGCTCCGATGATCCGATCGGCGAAACCGGCGCCGCGGTCATACACCACCGGTACGAACAGCACCCGGGCCAGCTTGCGGCGCACGTTGGAATGCTCCCACAGCGGCGGGTCGCCGCCCGGCGGCGGAAGCGTGCAGATATAGGTGGATTCCCGGGGGCGGCCGTCCGGTCTCAACGGAACGGTCTTGAGCTCGACGCCGATGGCCTGGAAGTCGGGTTCGGGAAGCGAGGCGGCGGTGGCCCCGAGCGCGGTTTCGAGCAGGATACCGGTCCATCCTTTGGCCCGGCTGGCTCGCTCCGGGACGGGAACTTCGAGCTCTCGCGCGATCTCGCCGAGCCGCCTGCCGGCGAGGCGCTCGGCGCGCTGCATCAGCTCGGCTTCGCTTCGGGGCGGGCGCACGCTCAGCGCAGGTGAACACCGGATTGACTCACCACGCGTCCGACGCGGGTGCAGCGGGAATCGAAACCTGCCATGACCTGGTTGAACG
>DATIPL010000668.1:0-2631 GCA_035471965.1 Gammaproteobacteria bacterium | reverse complement strand
CGATGCCATCAGTAACCTCAACGGCATCAATAACGATATCGAATTCGCGGAATACCTCTTGAATGAGGCGAATATTGCAGTGGTGCCCGGTTCGGCTTTCGGCGCGCCCGGTTACCTTCGATTATCCTACGCGACCAGCATGGAGAACCTGGAAAAGTCGATGGACCGTCTGGAGAATGCCATTAGAAACTGATTTCGAGAGCGAGAGATAACGCCTGAAAAACTAAACCCCTCGTTAGAGGGGTTTATTATCTGGCTCCCCGGGACGGGCTCGAACCGCCGACCTAGTGGTTAACAGCCACCCGCTCTACCGACTGAGCTACCGGGGATTTGAAGGGCCGCAATGGTACTTGCGACCATCGGGGCGGTCAATTGAACCACATGCCAAGCCCGCATCGCGGCCGTACGGCCCGCCGAATAGCATAGCCCGACGGGCGACGCGGAGTCGTCCTGAAACATCTCTTTTTATCCCTTCCAGTGCGCCGTCTATCGCTTACCGACCACCGTTCTTCATCTCGGGCCGCCTTCCGCGGGCGGTCTACGACGCGCGGTCTCGTCGACAGTTCGGACACCGTCCGGAAATCTCCACCGTGTGCTCGCTGGCAGCAAAGTCCACGGATTCAGCGGTGCTGCCGATGGCCTGCTCGAGCTGCGCGTTGTTGACTTCGGCGGCGACGCCGCAGGCTTCGCAGATCAGAAACTGGCCGGCGTCGGAATGGCCGGGCCGGCTGCACCCCACGTAGGCGTTTCGCGAAGCGATGCGGTGGACCAAGCCGTTGCCGAGAAGAAAATCCAGGGCGCGATACACCGTGGGCGGCGCCGAGGAACGACCCTCCCGGCTCAAGACCTCCAGAATTTCGTAAGCGCCCAGCGGCCGGTGACTCCGCCACAGGATTTCCAGCACCCGGCGGCGCAGCACGGTCAGCCGCGCCCCGCGCTCGGCGCACACTGCCGCGGCGTTGGCCATGGCCTGATCGATGCAGCTCCCGTGATCGTGGCCGCGGGCAGGAAATGCTTGATGCCGCCCGCCGCTCATGGGTTCGAGACAATCCCGTTTTCGTGCCGTCGGACTCGCCCCGGCAGGCTCCGTACCCAGGTCGCCGCGAGCACCGCAATGAAAAAGCACATGGCCACGACCACGATGAGCGGCCCCGAGGGCAGATCCCACTCGAGCGAGCCGAAGAGTCCGAGTATCACTGAAATTTCTCCCAGCACCACGGCAATGATCGCCATTTGCTCGGGTGACTTCGACAGTCGCCTTGCCGCGGCCGCGGGAATGATCAGCAGGGCGAGAATGAGCAACATCCCCACCACTTTCATGGCCACGGCAATGAGCACCGCAAGGAGCGAGACGAAAATCAGGTGCACGCGAATCACCGGCACACCCTCGATGGCGGCCAGCTCCTCGTCCACGGTCATGGACAACAGCGGACGCCAGATCAGGGCCAGGGTGGCGAGACCGATAACGGCCAGGGCAAAGATGTAAACCAGATCCGCGTCACCGATGGCCAGAATGTCGCCGAAGAGGTAGCCCATGAGATCCACACGCAATGCTTTGACGAACGCAATCATCAGCAAGCCCAGGGCCAGAGTCGCGTGGGCGAGCACGCCGAGCACCGTATCGCTGGGCCACAGATGCTGGCGCTCCAGTCCCACCAGGGCGAAGCCGAGGCAAAGGCAGACCGCGAGAATCCCCAGAGTGGCGTTGATGTCGAGCACGAAAGCCAGCGCCACGCCGAGCAGGGTGGAGTGAGCCAGCGCGGCACCGAAATACACCATCCGCCGCCACAGCACCAGGCAGCCCACCGGGCCGGCGATGAGGGCAACGCCGGCGCCGCCGAATAGCGCGCGCAGAAAAAAATCTTCCATCAGTCGCTTTCCCCGCGCGCACCGGCAGCAACCGGCGTCGGAGATCCGGTATCTTTTTCGAAAGGCACAGGGTGCCCATCCGCGTCGTGAGCATGGTCGTGGCTGTGGGCATATACGGCAATCACGTCGGCGACCTGCCTGCCGAACAGCGCGACGAACTGCGGATGGCTGGTGATCGCATGCGGGTGGCCGGTGCAGCAGACGTGATGGTTGAGGCACACCACCCGGTCGGTGGCGGCCATGACCACGTGAAGATCATGGGACACCAGCAGCACGCCACAATGGTAGCGGTCGCGAATGTCGCTGATGACTCGGTAGAGGTCGGACTGGCTGGTCACGTCGACTCCGGCCAGCGGCTCGTCCAGCACCAGCAGATCCGGATGTCGCAAGACGGACCGGGCGAGCAGAATCCGATGCAGCTCACCGCCGGAAATTTCGGACAGCGGTGTATCCAGAATCTCCGCTGCGCCGACGTCGTCGAGCACCTGCGCCAGCGCATCTTCGTCATGGTGCGCGTCCAGATTCAAGAACCGCCGCACGCTGATGGGCAGCGCGGGATCCCGCTGCAGGTGCTGCGGGGAATAGCCGATCTTGAGGCCGGGCTTGCGACGGACTTGTCCCTCATCCGGCTTTGTCAGCCCCAGCAGCACCCGGGCCAGGGTCGACTTGCCGGCGCCGTTCAGGCCGATGAGGGTGACGATCTCGCCGCGGAAGACCGACAGATCCACCCGGTCCAGGATTTCCCGCTCGCTGGCGCGGACG
>DATIPL010000667.1:0-3201 GCA_035471965.1 Gammaproteobacteria bacterium | reverse complement strand
ACTGCATGGCCGACTGGATGACAGTGCCGTTGCTGCTCCACGATTACGCCGGCAAGGGACCGAAGCGCACCGGCTTGAGCCATCCCATGATCCAGCCTTACGGCGCCTATCAAACCCGCGGCGGCAGATCGATCCTGATCGCCATTCAAAACGAGCGGGAGTTCGTGCGCTTCTGCGACCAAGTCCTGGAGCAGCCCGAGCTGAAAAAGGATCCGCGGTTTTCCAGCAATCCTGCGCGTGTGGAAAACGTGGAGGCATTGCGCGAGCTCATCGACGCGGCGTTCGTCCGTTTCGAGCGCGCCGAGCTGATCGACCGGTTGCGCAGCTCGCAGATTGCTTTTGGAGAAATCAATGACGTTGCGGCGCTGTCGAAACACCCGGCGCTTCGACGTATCCAGGTGGATACGCCCACCGGTCCCGTGAGCCTGGTGGCGCCACCGGCACGGACCGACGCGGACCCGCCGACGCTTCGCCCGGTGCCGTCGCTGGGCGCGCATTCCGAAGCCATCCGCGCCGAGTTTTCCGGAGGCTGAAATGCCGGAGAAGACCCGGACGGAGACTGATCGAATTCTCGAGTGGATAGGGCGCACCGAGACCACGTCCGGCTACGCGTATGGCGCACTGGCGGATGTCCTCAGCGCCACCCTCGACAGGGACGATCCGCCACACGTCGAGGGAACGCCTCTGCCTCCCGGCTGGCACTGGCTTTGTTTTCCCGAGGCGGTGAAGCTTGAAGATACGGGTTACGACGGCCATCCCAAAACGGGCGGCTTCATGCCGCCGGTGCCGCTTCCGCGGCGCATGTGGGCGGGAAATCGGATGGAGTTCTTCCAGCCGATTCGGACCGGGGAAACGCTCAGGCGACAGTCCACCATTGCCGATGTTCGTTTCAAGTCCGGCGCCGGTGGAAAATTGTGCTTCGTCACCGTGCGTCACGAGATACATGCGGGATCCGGGCTCACCACAGTGGAAGAACATGACGTGGTCTACCGTGAAGCGGCAGCCCCGGGTGCGCGGGCGCCCAGGCACCGTCCGGCGCCCGCCGAGCCGGTGTGGTCACGGACCGTTTCGCCGAGTCCCGTGCTCCTGTTTCGATTTTCCGCGCTGACCATGAACAGCCACCGGATACATTACGACCGCACATTCGCGGTGGAAGAAGAAGGCTACCCGGGGCTGGTGTTCCACGGGCCGCTCACCATGGTTCTGCTGATGGACCTGTTTCGGCGCGCCAACCCGAAGGCGCGGCTTCGACGATTCGCCGTCCGCGCCACCGCTCCGCTCTACGACATCAGCGACTTCGAAATCCAGGGAACGCCGGGTGAGTCCGAAGGAGAGGCGCGCTTGTGGGCGCTGACGCCGGCAGGCGAGCTGGCAATGGTGGGCGAGGCGAGCTACGTGGAGGAGGCATGAATTCGAACGCGATTCCGCGTTGCGGGATAAATTTGCCGTGAGTGTCGCAGGCGAACTGCGCAAAATGCGCGTCGAGAACGTCTCGCCGGTGGAATACTACATGCGCCTCGGGGACCGGGAGTACGCTCTGAATCCTCTGGTCGGGGAGCGGGTCACCCTGGTGTTCAGCGGCCGTATCCACTGCATCGCCTGCGGGCGTGAAACCAAAAAAAGCTTCAACCAGGGCTATTGTTTTCCATGTTTTCGCTCATTGGCCCGATGCGACCGCTGCATCGTCAGCCCTGAACTCTGTCATTATCATCTCGGAACCTGCCGCGAGCCGGAGTGGGGGCAAGCCAACTGCATGCAGCCCCATATCGTTTATCTCGCCAACAGCTCCGGGGTGAAAGTGGGCATTACGCGACGTTCGCAGCTCCCGACACGATGGATCGATCAGGGCGCGACGCAGGCGATGCCGCTGATGCAGGTGGCGACCCGGCGCGCCTCGGGAATGGTGGAACTCGCGCTCAAGTCGCGGTTCATGGATCGAACCGACTGGCGCCGCATGCTCAAGGGTCCGCCGGAGCCGGTCGATCTGATCGAGCATTCGAAAGGTCTGCGGAAGCTCTGTGAGCAGGCGCTCGAATCTGCGGGCGAAGTTCCCGAAGCGCCTGCAGAGAAGATCGACCCTGAGCCGCGCGAGTTCGAATATCCCGTACTCGCGTACCCGTCAAAGGTGCATTCCATCAATACGGATAAACAGCCCAGGATTCAGGGTCGTCTGCTGGGAATCAAGGGCCAGTATCTCATCTTCGACTGCGGCGTGATCAATATAAGAAAATACGCCGGCTATGAGGCGGCACTGTCGTGAACGCGCGGATTCAATTCGCCGCGACCGGTCCCCGCAGCAGTTCGATGTAGGCGGCATAGAGCTTGCGGATGTTCCGCACGTAGGTGACCGGCTCGATGCCTCTCACGTAGCCGTAGGTCGCGTCTCGATAATACTCCGGCTTGGACAGCTTGAGCATCGCCACCTCGACGTTGTCCGACCAGCGGTTCGGATCGAGATCCAACTTCCTCGCGAGGTCACGTGCATCATAAACGTGTCCCAGGCCGGCGTTGTAGGATGCCAGAGTGAACCAGGTCCGCTCCTGCACCGGAAGCTCCAGCTCAAACTGATCGTAGAGCCAGTTGAGCATCTTCATTCCCGCGATGATGCCTTTCTCCGGGTCCTCGAGGTCGCTGATTCCGAAGCGCTGCGCGGTTACGGGCAGCACCTGCATGACTCCCCTGGCCCCCGCCCAGGAGACGGCGTCCTTCTTGAACCGGCTCTCGTGGTACATGAGGGCGACGATCAGGGGCCAGTCAAACCCGTATTTCTCCGCGTACTTCTGCACCAGATCGTCATAAGGAGAAAGTCTTCCGCCGTTGCCACCATCGGCGCGAAATTTGACCAGCTGCTGAATGCGTCGGGGATTCTTGAAATATTTCCTGTAGGTGACGTTATAGAAGACCTTTCGATATTCCTTTTCGAGAAATGAGTTCAGCGCCTTCAGCAGCTTCTCGTCTTCTTCCCTCACCACCCAGCCGTGCTTCACGTTTTCCTTGATTGTAAACGCGGCGCGCACATCGTCGCGCCAGGTCAGAGCGACATCCAGGATATGGCTGTCAGACACAGTGAGGTCGTATTCGCCATTGGCAACCTTGTCGATTATCTCTTCAGTTTCCATCGATTCGGGTGCCGCCTTCAGTATGAAACGTATGTGCCCTTTCAGTCGAAGTCGCTCCAGCGTCGTCCAGTAGGAGCTGCTC
>DATIPL010000666.1:0-2143 GCA_035471965.1 Gammaproteobacteria bacterium | reverse complement strand
TGCCGGAAAAGAGATAGGACAGGCTCGGGTGGTGCTGCCAGTAGGTCACCAGACTGCGCAACAGATCGGGACGCCGCAACATCGGGCTGTCGGCCGTCGTCGCTCCGCCCAGCGTCACATGATTGCCGCCACCGGTTCCCGAATGACGGCCGTCGAGCATGAACTTCTCGGTGCCGAGGCGCGTGTGGTGCGCTTCGTGATAAAGCGTCTCGGTAATGTCGACGAGCTCGCGCCACGATGCCGCCGGCTGAACGTTGACCTCGATGACGCCGGGATCCGGCGTGATCTGAAACTTTTTCAATCGCGGATCCGAAGGCGGCGGATAGCCTTCCAGCACCACCGGCATGTTCAGTTTCGACGCCGTAAGCTCCACCGAAGCGATCAAATCCACCGCGTGCTCGAGCCTGGATACCGGCGGCAGGAAAACATACAGCCGCCCGTTCCTCGGCTCGACGCAAAGCGCCGTGTGCAGCACCACCTGCGGGACCTCCTTCCGCCGCGGCTGTCGCTGCGCCATCCGACGGGATGGCGGCGTGCCCGACACGTTTCCGGTCTCTCTGCCGAGCGCCACGCGGGCCGCCACGCCCGCGTGCGCGTCGCTCAACGCCGGTCGCGACTCGAAGGGATCCTCTGCGGCGTCCGCTTCCTCGAGCTCCGGGGAGATCCACGGCAACGAACCCAGCGGCAGGCGCAGGCCCATGGGCGAATCACCGGGGACGAGAAACATGGGCCCGCGGCGGAATTTCCAGTGACTGGTTCGCCACGCCGCTTCAGAGAACGCCTCGTCACCGCGTCCAATCGGCAGGGCATATCCTTTTACCTGCTCGAGCCCGGCATCCAGCTGCGCGAGCAGGCGCTTGCGCTCCAGATCGTCGCCCAGTTCCGTTTCGAAGAGATCGATGTTTTCCGGCAGACTTCCTTCCTGCCACAGGGCGTAAAAAACGTCCTCGTGCGCGGGGACGACACAGTCCGGGTCCACGCCCAGGTGATGCACGAGGGTGTCTATGAATCGTTTTGCCTCTTTCGCGCCGAAGCCGTAGTCCTCGAGCTCGTCCGCAAGCAGCGCGCTGTCCTTCCACAGAGGCACGCCGTCGCTTCGCCAGAAACATGAAAGCGACCATCGGGGCAGCGGCTCGCCCGGGTACCATTTCCCCTGGCCGTATTGCAGCATGGCGCCGCTGGCGAACCTGCCGTTGAGCTTGTGCAGGAGCGCGCCCGCAAGCCGGCGCTTGTCTTCCCCGAGCGCGGCGGTATTCCACTGGGCGCCGTCCATGTCGTCGACGGATACGAAGGTGGGCTCGCCCCCCATGGTCAAGCGGACGTCGTTCTTCTGCAGAACGTCGTCCACGGCGTCGCCCAGTGACAGAATCGCGTCCCACTGGTCGTCGGTGTAGGGCTTGGTGACCCGCGGATCTTCGTGGATGCGGGTCACCTTGTTGTGAAAATAAAACTCGACCTCGCAGGGATCCGTGGACCCGGTGATGGGCGCCGCGCTCGAGGGCTCCGGGGTCGCGGCCAGAGGAATGTGGCCTTCGCCGGCGAATAATCCGGAAGTGGGATCGAGCCCGACCCAGCCGGCGCCGGGCAGATAGGCTTCCGCCCAGGCGTGGAGATCGGTGAAGTCCGACTCGGGACCGGACGGACCGTCCAGCGACTTCACGTCGGCGGTGAGCTGCACCAGGTAACCGGAAACGAATCGAGCCGCAAATCCGAGGTGTCTCAGGATCTGAACCAGCAGCCAGGAGGAATCCCGGCACGATCCGATGCCGATGGAAAGGGTTTCCTCGCAGCTTTGCACGCCCGGCTCCATGCGCACCGTGTAGGCAACGTCGCGGTGCAGGCGCTGATTGACGGCAACGAGAAAGTCCACGGTAGGCCGAACCGACCGGTCGACGCCCTCGAGCCATTTCGTCAGCAGCGACCCCCGCTCTTCGATCTCCAGGTAAGGCGCGAGATCGGAAGCCAGTCCCGGCTCATAGCTCCAGGGATATTTTTCCGCCTCCTCTTCGAGAAAGAAGTCGAAGGGATTGATGACCGTCATTTCGGCGATGACATCCACCTCGAAGCACAAGCGCCGGGTTTTTTTCGAAAACACGAAGCGCGCAAGGTAGTTGCCGAAAGGATCCTGCTGCCAGTTGATGAA
>DATIPL010000665.1:0-6420 GCA_035471965.1 Gammaproteobacteria bacterium | reverse complement strand
ACGCGTATGGCCACCGGCTTGCTCAAGTCTCAGGACAGGCCGGGACAACTGGTGTTGAGCTACAACGGGCGGGAAATGATTCTAGATCAGGACATGCCTCCCATGATCCTGGGAAGAGGCAAGAAAGCCGACATGATCATCAACGACAGCATGGCATCCCGCGAGCACGCTCGCATCGAGTGCCGTCGCGGAAAGTTCATACTCACGGACATGAGCACGAACGGTACCTATGTGGTCAGTCCGGACGGTCCCTCTTATTTACGCCGGGAAGATATCGTGCTGACCGGGGAAGGAAAAATCGCCCTGGGCCGGGACCTGGGCGAGGCGACGGAGATTGTCGATTTCTTTTGCGATTGATTCAAACAAAGATCCGATGCAAAGGGAGATTCCGGGTCCGAGAACTGGGTCCGTCCGCGCGATCTTCTTGATGCCCGTTGCCACACGCGCTCCGGACGGGGCGGGGAGTTGGCTATTGAAGCCCGGTGAAGTCTTGACGGCCGGGTCCAGCGGAGCAAGCCGGAGCGGGACAGGAAGACGTACACGACTGGACCTTAAAAGTCATTCGTGGAATATCGCCTTATAAACCGCGCTGTTCCTGACCATCGCAGCTGCAACAGCATGCCCTTCTGCGCTCCAGTGGGAATCGTTCTCGAACTCGAAGCGAAGTCCCCGCTCACGATAATCCGCCATGAAAGCGTCGTTCATGTCGATTACCTCATAGCCCCGGTTCCGGGCGCGGGCCATGAACTCGCGACGCATGATCGAGAAGTAGCTGTCCCGAACGCGGTTCAATCCTGCTGGTCCTTCGTAGATCTGCGGTCTCACGCCGTCAACGACGAAAGCGACTCGTTCCGGCGGCAGGCCCGAGAAATCGGGCAATGATTCAAGGAACGCGTTCACGGCGCGAAGCGAGTCCTGGACACGCCGTCCGTGGGTAGACGAGGCCGTGTTCCCCACGAATCTTGCGGTATCGGCGTCGTTGTCTTTTTTCGCGTTTTCCTCATTCAGAAGTGTCCCGGCATTCACCGTCTTCTTCAGTCTCTTGACCAGGCCAAGCAGTTCTGCTTCCGCATGTAAGTTGAACACCAGATAACGGGCGAGAGCGGAACGCCGAATCAGCTTGCGAAGTGATCTCGGGGAATAGTCGTATAACCGAAGGTCGAGCGATCCATCCGGCGCTTCCAGGAAGTGATGGAAACCCGGTCCTGTTTTGTACCTGGAGAGACTCTCATCAAAATCGTTTCCCACGACAACGAAAATCATTCCATCGGGGTGGAAGCGGCGATGCGCGTAACCGGCCCATACGAGGTATTGGCTCAGAGGCGCGCCAGATGCAGCGAAGCTGTATACGCGGCCGCGCGAGCCAACAGATAGAGACAGTCTCCCTTGCAGCGTTTTCTCGTAAGGAACCATGAGAGCCTCGACGTAAGAGTCGCCGATGATCGCAAGGAGAGGATCGGTACGCGAAGCGTCGTAGGACTGGTCGTTTATGAAACCTTCGTTGTTTGACCATCCCTCATTTACCACGGAGAAGTTCCAGCCGATCGACCAGACATAGGTCCGGTTGGCCTGGAAACGGAACACCGGATTCTCTGCATTCGTGGGCTGCGCGTAGGTTCCCGTCGCAACCGGGAAAAACCGGAGAACGATTTCAATGCCGCCGGCCGCAATCAGAAACCCGATTGCGATGGCGGCACCCCTCAGGGCCAGCCCGCGTCCGATACGGCTTCTACCGGCCATTAATCCGCTTCACGTGAAAGTGCGAGCAACGCGGCCATGAGCAACAGGCTCGGCCTTCCGATATCCGATAGTCGTTTCTCCCTCGAGGGAAAGGCGGTTCAGTCGACACTGGTTGGTATCAGGGCATGGGAAAGGCCAGGCGGCTTGTCTGGAGCGGGAACATCCCCCGGAGCATTACCGTGCGGGTATCCTTTCGATGACTCGCTTCCCTCAAACCGGATGAATAGGGGGGTGCTACCCACGAGCTGCTTTTGAATTCGTCGAGCCGAGATCGCTGTCTAGACGTGACAATCCTTCGATTGCTTCGAGATTCCGCTGTCGAGGTTCAGAAAATGTCGGTTGGCGCAGCATCTCCGACGAATTCCAAAGGAGAAAATATCCCATGGATCGGGGCGGGGCTTGATGCCGGTTGCAGTCGCCGCGCGCCTGCGACCGGGAATTTAAGCGGCGTTCCCACGCCGCTGATTTAATGGTGGGCGATGCTGGGATTGAACCAGCGACCTCTGCCGTGTGAAGGCAGCGCTCTCCCGCTGAGCTAATCGCCCATATTCGAACGACCCTCATTTTATGGGCACCTTTCGCGGGCGGTCAATTGTGGACATGTCTATAATGCCGGGCCGGAACCCTGTATCACCGACTCTGAATCCCCGTGACCGTCCGCACCCGATTCGCGCCCAGCCCCACCGGATTGCTCCACGTGGGCGGCGCGCGCACGGCGCTGTTTTGCTGGCTTTATGCCCGGCACTGCGGCGGGCGCTTCATCCTGCGCATCGAGGACACCGATCGGGAGCGATCCACCGAGGCCTCCGTAAACGCCATCCTCGACGGTATGACGTGGCTGGGCCTCGATTACGACGAGGGCCCCTATTACCAGACGCGGCGCATGGCGCTCTACCAGGCGCAGATAGAGCGGCTGCTGGAGGACGGCAAGGCGTATCGTTGCTACTGCACCCGGGAGCGCATCGAGGAATTGCGGGAAGCGCAGCGCGCCAGAGGCATCAAGCCCCGTTACGATGGCCACTGCCGGGACCTCGCCGCACCGCCGTCGAGTGCGCCGGAGCCTGTGGTGCGCTTCAGGAATCCCCAAGAGGGGGAAGTGGTGGTGGACGATCTCATTCGCGGGCGCATGGTTTTTGCCAACGCAGAGCTCGACGACCTCATCATCGCCCGGCCCGACGGCACGCCGACCTACAACTTCACCGTGGTCGTGGACGATCTCGAGATGCAGATCAGCCACGTCATCCGAGGCGACGATCACATCAACAACACTCCGCGCCAGATGAACATTCTGAAAGCGCTGAATGCCGTGCCACCCGCCTATGCGCACGTGCCGATGATTCTCGGACCGGACGGCCAGCGGCTTTCCAAGCGCCACGGCGCGGTAAGCGTGCTGCAGTTCCGCGATGACGGTTTTCTTCCCGAGGCGCTGTTGAACTATCTGGTACGCCTGGGGTGGTCCCATGGCGATCAGGAAATTTTCACCGTTGCCGAGCTCATCGCGCTGTTCGATATTGCCGACGTCAACAAGGCCGCGTCGGTGTTCGACTTCGACAAGCTGATGTGGCTCAACCAGCACTACATCAAGCAGGCGGAGACCGGCCGGCTTGCGGCAGAGCTCGCGCCTCATATGGACCGGCTCGGCTTCGACACGTCCGGTGGTCCGAGTTTGTCAGATGTGGTGAACGTGCAGCGGGAGCGTGCCAGGACGCTTGCAGAAATGGCCGAAAAGACCCGCTTCGCCTTCCGCGATTTCGACGCCTACGAGGAGGCAGCGGCGAAAAAGCATCTCAAGCCGGAAGCATTGGGACCGCTTCGTCACGCGCGTGAAAAGCTCGAATCACTCTCCAAGTGGACGCCCGAAGCAATCCACCAGGCGGTGATGGATGCGGCGGAAGCGGGGGAGGTGAAGCTGGGCAAGCTGGCGCAGCCGCTCAGGGTCGCGGTCACCGGAACCGCCATGTCGCCCTCCATCGATCAAACACTGTGGCTCGCGGGAAAGTCGCGCACCCTGTCGCGCATTGACGCTGCCGTCGCGCACATAGAACGCGCGGAGGCCTCGGCTTGACAGTGATCAGGCGGTTTCGTAGAGTCTCCGCCCTTGTTTTCCGGGGCCATAGCTCAGCTGGGAGAGCGCTACAATGGCATTGTAGAGGTCGGCGGTTCGATCCCGCCTGGCTCCACCAATCCGGCAGGGTCGCGCGTTGCCCGCACGCTGGGCAGAGCGCGGCTCATGAGTAATTCCTTTCGTCCCCATCGTCTAGCCTGGCCTAGGACACCACCCTTTCAAGGTGGCGACACGGGTTCGAATCCCGTTGGGGACGCCAACGCAGCCGAAGGAGCCCTGCCCTGAGCGGGGCTTTCTCGTTTCTGCTGTCGTTGCCATTGCCATTCCAGCGACCGGTGATCGGTCGACACCCGGCCCACGGGTCGAGTCCGGAATTTCAACTCGCGATGGGCAGACCTTCTGTGCCGGCCGCGCGAACCTCCAGGCATCTGGCGGACACTGGACCGACTGCCCCGCAGTCCGCGTATTTCTTGACTTTCTCCACTTCTTCACCAAGGATTCAGAAGCAGAGATCAGCGGGAAAGCTTTTGAAATTTCAACTATTTAGCGCCGGATTCCGGAACGGATCGCAGGTCGAACGGACGCCCCCGGGATGAAGATTCTGGTCACCGGCACGGCCGGCTTCATCGGTTCGGCGCTGGCGGAAAAGCTGCTCGCGCGCGGCGACGAGATAGTCGGTGTCGACAACCTTTCAGACTATTACGACGTGCGGCTGAAACAGGACAGGCTCGCCCGTCTGATCCCTTCGGAGAATTTCACGGATGTCCGCCTCGACATCTCCGATCGCGAGGGCGTGGCGGAGCTGTTCGCCAGTGAGGCACCCGATCGCGTCGTGAACCTCGCGGCGCAGGCCGGAGTGCGCTACGCAGCAAAGGACCCGCACGCATACACGCGCACCAACGTCGACGGCTTTCTCAATATACTCGAGGGCTGCCGACACCATCCGGTGGAACACCTGGTGTTCGCGTCGTCGAGCTCGGTGTATGGCGCCAACACAAGCGTTCCATTCTCCGTGCACCAGAACGTAGACCATCCGGTCTCGCTCTACGCGGCGACAAAGAAATCCAATGAGCTCATGGCGCACGCCTACAGTCATCTGTATGGCATCCCGTCCACGGGACTGCGATTCTTCACCGTGTACGGGCCCTGGGGTCGGCCGGACATGTCGCTTTTTCTGTTTGTGAAAAAGATACTCGCCGGCGAACCCATTGACGTCTTCAACTTCGGCAAGCACCAGCGGGACTTCACTTATATTGATGACATTGTTGACGGCGTTATCCGCGTGCTGGACCGTCCCGCGCGGCCGAACGCGGAATGGAGCGGTACTCGTCCGGACCCGGCGACGAGCAGTGCGCCGTACGCTTTGTACAACATCGGCAACAGCAAAAGCGTGGAGCTCGAGCACTATATCAAGGTGATCGAGGATTGCCTCGGCATGAAGGCGAAGCGTAATCTTCTGCCGCTCCAGCCCGGGGACGTCATCGCGACCTGGGCGGACGTGGACGATCTGGCCAGGGACTTGGACTACCGGCCCGGCACGCCGGTGGAAGTCGGCGTGAGGCGCTTCGTCGACTGGTACAAGGATTACTTCGGAGTCGCTTGATGTCTCACGGAAGAAAGATATCGGTCGTCGGGCTCGGGTACGTGGGACTTCCCGTGGCAGTGGCGTTCGGCAGGATCGGTCACGTTATCGGCTTCGATATCAATCCGAGGCGCATCGAGGAGCTGAAGTCCGGTCACGATCGCACCCGGGAAGTTTCCAGCGCGGAGCTCAAGCGGACCGATGTCCATTTCTCCAGTGACGTGTCGGCGCTCAAAGCGGCCGATTTTCATATCGTTGCGGTGCCGACGCCGGTGGACGACGCCAAGCGGCCGGACCTGGGGCCTTTGCTGTCGGCTTCGAGAACGGTCGGACAAGCGTTGAAGAAGGGCGACGTGGTGGTATTCGAGTCCACGGTCTACCCGGGCGCAACCGAAGAAGAGTGTGTGCCGATTCTGGAGCAGACATCCGGCCTCGAGGCGGGATCCGATTTCCGCGTGGGGTACTCGCCGGAGCGCATCAATCCCGGGGATAGGCAGCACGCGTTCGCCGATATTACCAAGGTGGTCTCGGGACAGGACGCCGACACGCTGGACATCGTGACCAAGGTTTATGGCAGCGTGGTGACGGCCGGCGTTTATCGCGCGTCCAGCATCAAAGTGGCGGAGGCCGCCAAGGTCATCGAGAACACGCAGCGGGATTTGAATATCGCCCTGATGAACGAGCTTGCGCTGATTTTCGACCGCATGGGCATCGATACCCTGGACGTGCTCGAGGCGGCGGCCACCAAATGGAACTTTCTCAGGTTCTCTCCGGGCCTGGTCGGGGGTCACTGTATCGGAGTGGACCCGTATTATCTGACGCATAAAGCCACCATGCTGGATTACTATCCTCAGATCATTCTCGCCGGGCGGCGCATCAACGACGGTATGGGGGTGTTCGTGGCCAGCCGCATCCTCAAGAACCTGATCCGCCGCGGGCGCGCCGTCAAGGACAGCCGCGTCACCGTGCTGGGCCTGAGCTTCAAAGAGGACGTCCCCGACGTGCGCAATACGCGGGTCATCGACATCATCCG
>DATIPL010000664.1:0-4395 GCA_035471965.1 Gammaproteobacteria bacterium | reverse complement strand
CTTCACATTCCGGACGTGAGCCACGTGATCAATTTCGATCTGCCCCAGGACGCGGAAGACTACGTGCACAGGGTCGGACGTACGGCCCGGGCCGGCGCCAGCGGTAACGCAATCAGTTTGGCATGCGACGAGTACGTCTATTCTCTGGACGAAATCGAAGAGTTCATAGGAGAAAAGATCGCCTCGGAAATTGCCCCCGAGTCGCTGCTGGCGGAGCTGAAACCGCCGGTAAGACGCCGCCGTCGTTCCGTTCGGCCGCGCGGCGCAGGCGACTCCGGCGGCCGCGGGCGGCGGCGCAAGGGCCGGCGCGCCTAGGCGCCCGGGATCCTGGACCAAATCAGCACCCGCGACAGCCAATCTCTTATATCCCTTACTTCCTCCGCGCAAACGGAGTGCGGCATCGGGTAAGTGTGGCACTCCACAACGTAACCAAGGGCGGTCAGAAAATCGCGCGAGCTTTCCGAGGTCGACAGGGGAATGATCGGATCCTGACTGCCATGGGCCATGAAGATCGGTACTTTTCGGTTGGCTTCGCTGGCTTCCTTTCGGGTGGCGTCGTGGAGCGGCAGGTAGCCGGACAGGGCGAGAATTCCGGCAATCGGTCGCTGATAGCGTAATCCCGCATGCAGCGCGATGGCGCCACCCTGGGAGAATCCCGCCAGCACGATGCGGTCCGGGGTGATGCCATTCCGGATCTCGGCATCTACCAGGGCGCTTAAAATCTCTCCGGACTCACGCACGCCGCCCTCATCCGCGCGTCGGGACAGGTCAGTATCGCGGATATCGTACCAGGCGCGCATCACCATACCGCCGTTTATGGTCACCGGACGATGGGGCGCGAAAGGGAACACGAAGCGCACGCTGCTGCGCAGCTCGCCGCCGAGTTCGGGCACTATGGGCTCGAAATCGTGAGCATCGGCGCCCAGGCCGTGAAGCCAGATCACGCTTGAGCCGGCTTTTTCCTCGGGCTCGATGATCAGGGGTCTTTCGATCTCCGACATGTCCTGCCTTGTGGTCCCATCGTTTCTGCTATACCGCTGCCGGCTGGCCGCGCGTAGTGTAGTGGCTCATACCGCAGGGTCAAAACGTGTGGCGAAAATCGTTGCGGGTTTTGCCGCCAGTGGCCCGCAGCTATACTCGCGGGACTCTCGCTGCGAGGAACCGCCGAGATGGCGACATATACCCGTAGACGTCTTATCCGGCTGTCTCTTCTCGCCGTTGCGGCCGTCGTATTGAACGCATGCGGGCAGAAAGGCCCGCTCTATCTTCCGGACGAGGAAGAAGACGAGGAAAAGAAGAAACAAAAGACCACGGCGCTCCGCCGGCCCCGCTCTCCGCGCGCCTGATCCATAGGCTAACGGAACGCGACGGGTCCCGGTCAATTTAACACGGCTCGAACAAATTGCGAGATTGCTGAGGTGCCGGCGGAATTCTTCACTTACGTGGATGGTACCCTCCATGCGGAGCGCGTGTCCCTGAAGGAGATCGCCGCAAGTTACGGCACGCCGTGTTATGTCTATTCCAGAGCAGCGCTCGAGCGAAGATTCAACGCATTCCATCAGGCGCTCTTCGGCATCGACCACCTGATCTGCTACTCGGTAAAGGCCAATTCGAACCTCGCCGTGCTTGATGTGCTGGCGCGACTCGGCTCCGGATTCGACATCGTTTCCGCAGGCGAGCTGGAGCGCGTGCTGGCCGCAGGCGGCAGAGCAAATCGCACCGTCTTTTCCGGAGTAGGAAAAACCGCGCCGGAAATCGCCCGGGCGCTGGAGGCCGGAGTGCATTGTTTCAACGTGGAGTCTTCCGCGGAGCTCGAAACCATCGACCGGATTGCCCGGGCGGTTGGAAGACGCGCGCCCATATCGTTCCGCGTCAATCCCGACGTAGACGCCCGCACACATCCATATATCGCCACCGGACTGAGCGAGAACAAGTTCGGTGTGCCTATCGAGGAAGCCCCCGGGCTCTATCACAGGGCGGTCAGGATGGAACACGTGGAAGTGCACGGAGTCGATTGCCATATCGGATCGCAGCAGACCAGCCTCGAGCCTTTTGCCGACGCGCTGGACCGGATGTTGAAACTGGTGGACGATCTGCAGAAAAAAGGCATTTCGATTTCCCATCTGAATGTCGGAGGAGGTTTGGGCATTCGTTACAAGGACGAATCTCCGCCGGCGCCTGCTGAGTACATCGCCGCAATCCGAAAGCGTCTCAAGGGCCGCAGCTTGAAGCTTCTCATCGAACCCGGGCGCGCCATTGCCGGCAACGCGGGCGCCCTGCTCACTCGGGTGCTTTACCTCAAGAGTAACGGCGAAAAGCGATTTGCCGTTACCGATGCCGGAATGAACGACCTCATCCGCCCGGCGCTGTACGGCGCATGGCAGGAAGTGCGGGCGGTGAGCGCTGATGATGAATCCCACGGAGAGCGGTATGACGTCGTTGGTCCCGTGTGCGAATCATCGGACTTCCTGGCAAAGGATCGAGTGCTTGGTATCGAGCCGGGCTCCCTGCTCGCAATTCTGTCCGCGGGCGCGTACGGTTTCGTCATGAGCTCGAATTACAATACCCGTCCCCGGGCTGCGGAGGTCATGGTTGACGGCGAGCGGGCACATCTGGTGCGCCGGCGCGAGCAGACCAAGGACTTGTTCGCCTTGGAATCGAGACTGCCCGCGGATAAGTGATGGGTGTGGTGAGGAACGGTGACGCGAGACGGGGGATGGGTAAGGCGGGGAAGAGGCTGGGAAATGCGTAGCGCGTAAGGCGATAAGCGTCGAGTCCAGTTGACGGGGCTTCCAGCGCGATTACCCTCATTGCATCACGCATCACGCATCACGCATCACGCATCACGCATCACGCATCACGCATCACGCATCACCAGAGTGAAACGCACGCCCGAGCCCGAACTCATGGACATCCCGGCCCAGGCAAAGGCCTACGCCGAGGCGGATTTTTCCGAGTCCAACGCCCTGTTCGTCGAGCTTTTCCGCGCCGCCTGGGGAGACGCGCCCGCCCGCGGTCGGGTGCTGGATCTCGGCTGCGGTCCCGCGGACATTCCGATCCGCATTGCGCGAGCGTATCCTGAGCTCACCATCGATGCCATCGACGGATCGGAAAGCATGCTTCGATGCGCGCGTGACGCGGTTGAAAAAGCCGGCATGAGTCAGCGGATCAATCTGACCCGACTCAGACTTCCCGATGAGCGGCTCGAAACCGCGAGCTACGGCGCGGTCATCTCAAACAGTTTGCTGCATCACCTGGCCGACCCTAATGACCTCTGGGAAACCGTCGCCCGCTGCGCCGCGCTCGGCGCAGCAGTGGTGGTAATGGACTTGATGCGCCCCGACGACGAAGCTGCCGCGGATCGGCTGGTCGCGGCCTACGCAAGCGACGCGCCGGAGGTTCTACGACAGGATTTTCGCGCCTCCCTTTGCGCCGCATACACTCCAGACGAGGTCTCCGCACAACTGGAAGCCACCGTTCTCGCTCAGCTGAGACCGAGGCGGGTATCCGACCGTCACTGGGCTGTCGCCGGACGCCTGGCGGCCTGAATCGCCCCCGGGCAGGGTACGACCTCCGGCGAGCTTCGGTTCGCCAGCCACGTTGATTAAGATCAGCCTCCATGAGCGATGAACGGCAAAGAGCAGTGGCGCTGATTTCGGGAGGGCTGGATTCCATGCTCGCCGCCCGGGTCGTGCTGGAGCAAGGCGTTCACGTTGAGGGCATCAACTTCTTCACCGGTTTTTGCGTCGAAGGCCACACCCACGCCATCCGCAAGAAGGACCGCCATCGGCCGAAACGCAACAACGCGCTGTGGGTGGCCGAACAGCTCGGCATCAAATTGCATTTCATCGACGTGGTCGAGGCGTACAAAGACGTCGTCATCAATCCGAAGCACGGCTACGGGAAGAACCTGAATCCGTGCCTGGACTGCAAGTCTTTCATGGTGGGCAGGGCGCATCAGTGGATGCTCGCCAACGGTTTCGACTTCATCGTTACCGGCGAGGTGCTCAACCAGCGGCCCATGTCACAACGCCGGCGCTGCATGCCCATCGTTGCCGCAGACTCCGGCGCCGGGGATCGATTGTTGCGCCCGCTTTGCGCCAAGCATCTGTCTCCCACGCTTCCAGAGCGCAAAGGATGGGTGGATCGAGAGCGTCTGCACGCTTTTCACGGTCGCTCGAGAAAACCCCAGTTCGCCCTGGCCGCGAGCTTCGGTATCGAGGACTACGCCCAGCCAGCGGGCGGCTGCTGTTTTCTGACCGACTCGAGCTACTCCAGCAAGCTCGAGGATCTGTGGCGCGCGAGAGGCGATCGGGAATATGAGCTGGATGACATCATGCTGCTCAAGGTCGGTCGACACCTGCGCCCGCGGAACAACTTCAAGCTCATCATCGG
>DATIPL010000663.1:0-2240 GCA_035471965.1 Gammaproteobacteria bacterium | reverse complement strand
CCATGGAGAAGTGATCGAATTTCGGGTCCTTGGTTCGGAATATGGCCTGGGAATGGTGTTCGGTATCGGAGCGCAGGAAGACCGCGGTCAGATTTCCCTCATCGTCCTTCACCTCGTCGGAGATGACGAAGCCGAGCTTCTTTCGGTATTCCGCAAGTCCCCCTGGATCGGGCGAGCCCACAACCGAATGCTGCAGCCGGGCAGGCAGCCTGTCCTCCGCCGTCGAGACGCCTTCCGCAGGCGATCCGAACACCAGGCTGTTGCCATCGGGATCGGTGACGGCGAAGGCCTCTTCGCCGAACAGCGGCGATGGCGATGGCTGGACGTTGATGCCTTGGGCGGTCACGTAGTCTTGGAGCGCCTTGACACGCGCCTTGTCGTCGATGGCGAAGGCGGAGTAGGACAGCGCATTGCGCTGACCACGGCCAACGATGAAATTCCGCTCTCCCCCAGCCAGGAGCCATTCGCCGTCCGACAGCTCGCTTGCCTCCTGTCCCAGCACCCGCTGGTAGAAGTCGAGCAGCACCGGGGGCTGGTCCGATGTGATCTTCAAATGATGAAGCCGTGCCGGCCAAAGGGGCGAAGCGTCTGTCATGGCTGGGGCTCCCTTGCTGTCACTCTTAACGGTCTCCGCCCGGTGGTGCCAGTGGAATAAATCTCGAATAATGGGACTTCTCTCAAGATACCGGAAATTGAGAATTCATGATAGTGTGATTTTTAGCTTGGCGTGGTGCAAAACGCCATCGCTGCTATGTGACCGCAACGCGGGAGGGCCCATCGATGTCCAGTCTGGAACGCATGCTCAGGGTGATCGACGCGTTTTCCGAGGACGCGCCGGTCTGGACCGTCGATCAGCTCGTCGACGAGCTCGGCGCCTCCCGCTCGACGACCTACCGCTATGTCAAGGAACTGGTGGAGGCCGGCTTCCTTGCCTCGGTGGGGGGTGGCAGCTACATCCTCGGGCCGCGCATTATCGAGCTCGACCGCCAGATCAGGCATTGCGATCCGCTGCTGACGCTGGGACGCGAGGTGGTGTCAGACATGTTGCCGGAGATCGGCGAGGGCATCCTGTTTATCGCGGCTTTGGTGGGCGACGACGTGATTTCGGTTTACCGGCGGGAGAATCCCAACAGCCTGAATATCAGTTACAGCCGGGGGCGCCCGATGCCGCTGTTCAGCGGATCCGCGTCCCGAGCGATCCTTGCCCATCTACCGGAACGGCGGCTGACGAAATTCTTCCTCTATCACCGCAAGGATATCGAGGCGGCCGGCCTCGGCGGCGAGTGGGAGGCGTTCCGGGCGAACCTGCGGGAAATCCGGCGTCAGCCCTACCTGACAAGCCGGGCTCAGGTCGACGCGGGGGTCTTCGCGATCTCCGCGCCGGTGTTCGACGGGGATGGGCATATTCTTGCCAGTCTCACTCTCGTCATTCCCGAAAACCGCGCAGATCGGGAGGACATGACGGCATTGGCAAATATTGTCGTTCTTGGTTCACACAGGTTGAGCAAGGCCATTGCCGCGCTCACGGAAACGGCGGGGGGCCGCGCGACGCGCGCCCGGCAGGGCCTGCGACGCGTGGGCTGATCGCCGGTCCGCGTCACCGCCCCAAATTAATTAAATTAAGACAACACGGTTGCCATCATCACTATGGCAAGGCACCCTATTGGCAAAGCCAACAAGAAATAACCATCGATCATAAACAAGGGAGTGTTTTTCATGCTCAGAACATTAGGAACCAGTTGCGCCCTTGCCGCCGCGGCGCTTTTCGCCGCTGCCGGCAGCGCCGGTGCCGCAGACTTCTATAAGGGCAAGCGAGTGACCCTCTACGTCGCGGCAAGTCCCGGTGGCGGTTATGCGACCTATGCCCGTGCCATCGCCCGGCACTGGAACCGTTATATTCCCGGCGAGCCGAGATTCACCGTGAAGCACAAGATGGGCGCCCAGGGCCTCGTGGCGGCGAGTTACCTCGCCAACAAGGCCAAGCGCGATGGGACGGAGCTCCTCGCCTCATATCGCGAGGCGGTGACGACCACGCCGCTCACCACCAAAAAGGGTGTGCATTTCAAACCTACCAACCTGAGCTACATCGGCTCGGCCGACCAGGGCTTTGGAACCTGCATCGCCGCGAAGAGGACCGGTGTTAAGACCTTCGAGGATGCGAAGAAGAAGCCGGTGAAGCTGGGCGCTACCCATCACCGGTCTCTCGGCTATTCGTCCGCCTACCTCATGAACAACATGTT
>DATIPL010000662.1:0-4521 GCA_035471965.1 Gammaproteobacteria bacterium | reverse complement strand
AAGCGATGATTTGCCGCTGATGGAAGCCAGCATCGACAGGGCAAACAGGGTCAGCGCGAAATACTCCATCGGCCGGAAGGAGGTGGCGAGCCTGGCGAGCAGGGGGGTGGCAAGCAGGAAGATGAACAGGCTGAGGATGCCGCCGCAGATACTGCTCACGGCGGCGATGCCGAGCGCCCGCCCCGCCTCGCCGCGCTTGGCCATGGGGTAGCCGTCCAGGGCGGTGGCCATGGCGGGCGGCGCGCCGGGCGCGTTGATCAAAATCGCGGTAATGGACCCGCCGAAGGTTCCGGCGCAGTAGAGCGATGCCATCATGGCGATGGCCGGCACCGGATCCATGGTGATGGTGAACGGAAGCAGCAGCGCTACCGCCATGGGCGAACTCAGGCCCGGCAGGGCGCCGACCAGGACGCCGATGAGCACGCTGATGAAAATCAGCCCGATGTTGGCGGGATCGACAATCAGCAGAACGCCTTGGAGCACTACGTCCATCTAAGCGACCTCACTGGAAATCGATGCCGATGAGTCCGGTGGCGAAGTAAACGCCGAGCACGTTGGAAAAAAGCAACATCACCGCCGCTGGAAACAACACCACGAAAGGGATCAGGATCTTCCAGCGCCGTTCGCCCCAGATGAGCGGCAGGCCGAGGCACACCGCGACCAGGACGAAGAACGTGCCAATAATCTCGATGCTGAGTACCGCCACCACCAGAAATGCGACCGACAGATAAACGATGGGCTGCGCCGGGCGCTTGCGCGCCTTGTCGAGCACCTTGCCCGCCTCGCCTCTGAGCTTTCTCTCGAACGGCAATAACAGCGACAGTACCGCGATGAACCACAACAGCATGCGCGGGAATCTCTCGGGCGGCATGTCCTGGGCGAACAGCGGAGAGACTTCCTCGAAGGTGGTGGTGACGTAATACAGCACGCCGCAGGCGGCGAGCAGCACCAGGCTGACAGCCAGGTCCGTACGGTTGATCATGGCGTCGTTAACATTCTGGAGACGGAAAAGGAGTCCGGAATCAATTGCCCGCCATGGGCCGACACTGAAGCTCTCGATTGCTCAGCCGTTGCACGGCGCCGTGTCACCTGCGCGCAGGGAACGAGCTGCGGCCGCGGCTCGACCGCGGCCGCAGGCATTGACAAGTCCGGAATACCTTCCGTTAGTTCAGCAATCCGAGTTCCGACAGCGCCTCCACGGCCTGGTCGTACTCGTCCCGGATGTGCTTGGTCCACTCCTCGTGGCCGGCGACGCTGTCCTCCACGGTGAGCCCGGAACTCTTGAGGTAGTTGGCGAAAACCTCGTGCTTCATGGCCTTCACCATCGCGTCCGAGAGAACCTGGATTCGGTCTTCCGGCGTGCCCTTGAGCACCCAGTAGCCGCGGGTGGTCGAGACCTTGACCGGATAGCCGTTCTCGAAAGTGGTCGGCACGTCCGGGTAGTCGGCGAGGCGCTTCGGCGCCATCACCGCCAGCGCCCGGAAAGTTCCGTCCCTCACCTGAGAACCGCCCTCGCTGACGTTCGGCAGGGTAGCGTCGATGGCTCCGGACATGAGCGCCTGCACCATCTGCGCGCCGCTGCCGAAAGGGACCACCTTGAACTTGATGCCGGCCGCCTTGGCGAAACGCGCGAGTCCAATGTGCTCGGTGCCGCCGATTTGCGCCACGCCCCAGTTGAGAGGCTCGCTCTTCGACGCCTCCACCAGGTCCTTCAAGGTCTTGTACGGGCTGCTGGCGGAGACCGTGATGAAGGTGGGGTCGTCCATGGCCCGGGCGACGCCCACCACGTCGTCGATCTTCAGCGGCGACTTGCCCCGGGCGATGGTGTAAAGGTGCGTCTGGGTCAGCGCCAGCACGGTGTAGCCGTCGCGGGGCTGCTTGAGCGCGTACTGGTGCGCCTGGGCGCCTGCGCCGCCGCGCTGGGCCACCACCGACATGTCGACATCCAGATAGCGGCGGCTGCGGATCATCATCATGCGCGCGGTGGTGTCGGTGCCGCCGCCGTACTTGGAGTGGATGACGATCTGAATGGGCTTACTGGGAAATTTTTCCTGGGCCTGTGTCATCGGGGCGGCCGCGACGCAGGCCAACGCGGCGCCGGCAATCAGCGCTCGACTTCGGGAAAAAATGCTGATGCGATTCATAGTGGTCTCCTCTTTGGTTCTTCTGACGGGTCTTTGAGCCCGTTATGTCGGCCCCGTTGTTAATTGCTCTTTCGGCAGTGACCCGTAGGCCGATCATACGTGTTATTTGCTTTGGACGCTCAACGAGCGCCTGGCCGAGGGATTTCGAGCCGGCATCCCTCGAAGCCGGGCCTTGTTGCTGGCATTAGCTTATGGGGCCGTCACCCATGAGCTGCGCCCGGTGCAGCCGCCTGCGTGCCTCCGGGTCGAAGCCATCGCGGCGGTGCAGCACGGCGTGGTTATCCCATATCAGGAGGTCGCCCACGCGCCAGCCGTGAGTGGTCACGAAACGGTCTTCGGTGGCGTGGGCCCACAGCCGGTCGAGCAGCGCTTCGCTTTCCTCGACCTCGAGTCCGACCACGTAGCTCCGCGGCCGGCGACCCAGGAACAGGCAGCGGCGCCCGGTCTCGGGGTCAGTGCGCACCAGCGGCTGTCGCGCGCCCGGAGTGTTTCGCACGTCGTCGACTTCCTCGTAGCCCTTTCGCAGCATGCCGGCGCTGTTATGGGCGGCGTCGTGAATCGCTCGCAGCCCCTCGATTTCGCGGCGGGTGTCCTGGGGCAGCGCCTCGTAGGCGGCGAACATGTTTGCGAACTGGGTGTCGCCACCGGCAGCAGGCAGCTCGACGGCATAGAGCACTGCCCCCTTCGGCGGCTCGTCCAGATAGGTCATGTCCGCGTGCCAGACGGCTTCTCCGGCGCCCAGGTTACCGATTGGCCTGCCGTCCTCGACGATATTCGAGATGATGTTGAGTTCCGGATGCTCCGGGTAGATGGGTCCGCCATAGGGATTCGGGCCCGGTGGGTCGAGCTCGCCGAAGCGCTGGGTGAACGCGATGAGCTGATGGTCATCGATGGACTGACCGCGAAAGACCAGCACCAGGTGCTCGCGCCAGGCGGCCTTGATCTGCTCGACCTCCACGTCGCTCAGTCCCGAGGCAATATCGACGCCTCTGACCTCGGCGCCGAGGGCGTCGCCGCTGGGTAAGATTTCAATGGCCCGAGTCCGGGTCGCCGCCGTTTCCATCGTGACCTCTGCGAATCCGCTACTGCCAGCGGACGCATTCTAGCGTGAGTTTGGCCAGCTGTTGCGGGTCCAGCTCGGGGCGCGGGCCCGCGGTGAGCACGAGATTCCCACCCTCGAAGCCCAACGGAACCCTGAACATTCGTTCCGACGGCTTGAGATAGCCGTTGAACTCGCCGGCATTGCCAATGGTGCTCCGAGCCACGCAGGCCTCCATCCAGCACATGGGTTCGCTGCCGAGACCATCGCCGAGCACCGGCTCGAGGCCCGTATCCCGTGCGCGCTCCAGCGCGGCGCGGAGCCGGGTGAGGCCCCCGAACCGCTTCAGTTTGAGCTTGACGTAACCGACACCGTCGATACGCGCCGCACGCTCGATGTCGTCAACGCCGCAGATAGGCTCGTCCAGCATTAACGGCACGGTCGAGGCGCGGGCGACCGCGGCGTTAGATTCCCAGTCTTCCGCTGCGCACGGCTGCTCGAACAGCTCGACGCCGGTTGGATCCATGCGCGTGGCAAAATGCTCGGCGTCCCGTCGATTGAAACCCCGGTTGGCGTCAACCCGCAGCGTCGCCCTGCCGGACACCGCTGTCTGAATGGTGGCGAGCCGATCGAGGTCGGCTTGCACGTCTTTTCCCACCTTGACCTTGAAAGTTCTGAACCCCTTCCCGAGCTTGTCGCTGATTTCCGTTTCGATCTCGCGACGGTTCAGGCCGTTGACCGGAGAAATCAGGGGCAGACGCGCGTCCTCGGGAATCACGAGCAGCGGGTGACCTTCCAGCATCTCGATGGCGGTGGTGAGCGCAGTTGCAGCCACCGGACTGGCGTGAAACTCGGCCTCCACGAGAGCTCTCGCTTCCGCAGGCGGCATGCCGCAAAGCACCTTTGCGAGTCGCCGCGCAAAGGCCCAGCCGCCGGCGCGGGTCTCCCTGCTCGAGCCCGGCGAGATGTGGGCCTCGCCGAAGCCGGATCGTCCGCTATCGTCAAGGACCTCGATAAGAATCGGCTCGAATTCCTCGAAGGTTCCATACCTGAGTCGGTAGGGCGTGATGAGCGGCAGTCGCAGCCGCCGGAGAACGATTTGGGAAAGCCGCGCGTTCATGGCCGGTGCCGAAGAGCGATCAGGGCATGTACATGCCGCCATTGACGTGGATCGCCTGGCCGGTGACGAATGCTCCCGTGGGCAGACACAGCGTCAGCACGATCGCCGCGACCTCCTCGAAGGTCCCTTCGCGACCCACCAGGGGTCCCCTGCCGCCCACCAGCGGCGGAGACTCGCCCGCGGATTTCGGCCGCTCTCCGCCGATTTTTCCCGGCACG
>DATIPL010000661.1:0-7081 GCA_035471965.1 Gammaproteobacteria bacterium | reverse complement strand
ATTTTACAACTGTCGGGTTTTCGGACCTGGCGGGCTGAACAAGGCATTGGTTCACGTCATCCGGGAATCGGGGCAATAGAATGAAGCTGCTGAAATTGTTGATTTTATCGGGGATGACGGTCTGCATGCTGGCGCTTTCCGGCTGCGGCGAGCGCACCAAGGATCCCGGCGCAGAGCGCTCGGACCGGACGGCCGAGGACTTGCGTCATCGGATCGTGCGCACGCAGGCGGATCGGTAGGGTTCGCGCCAATTCCGCTGACGCGGAGTTCAGCCAGGCCGACTGACCGGCGAATAAGAATTGGAGGAGTGTTGGTGATGTCAAAGGCAGAAACATCCAACCAGGGCAGGCGCGCAGGCTACAGGCGCATTACGCTCTGGTTTATCGCAATCATCGTGCTTGGTGCGATCGCGCTGCCCATGGGCAGCTACGTCTATACCGGCATCCAGGAGGCCCAGGCGCAATCGGTCAAGGACACCAATCCGCGCGCAAACTACTGGCGCGCGGTGCGGGACGGCCAGGGCGGTTACAGCGCCGTCACGGGAACGAGCATGGACGGCGAGGTGATCAACACGGAAACCAACATGCTGATCAACAACGGCGGCCAGAACTGGCGCCAAATCCGGGATGGTCTCATCGCCAACTACGGGGGCTGGTTCCTGTTCGTAGTCCTGATTGCCATTCTGCTGTTCTTCGCCAAGGTGGGCCGCGTTCCGGTCGCCAGCGGATTGTCGGGGCAGAAGGTGAAGCGCTGGAGCGCATTCGATCGCTTCGTCCACTGGGTTACGGCAATCAGTTTCATCATCCTCGCCATCAGCGGATTGAGCCTGCTGTTCGGTCGAGCCGTTCTGATACCGCTGATGGGCTATCCCGGATTTGCCGCTTACGCAGGGCTGGCCAAAGGGCTGCACAACTTCGTCGGGCCGTGGCTGTTCACGCCCGGAGTGGCGCTGATGATCATTCTGTGGATCCGCCACAACATTCCCAACGCCGAGGACCTTCAATGGTTTGCCAAGGGTGGCGGTTTCGTCGGCAACGACCATCCGCACGCGGGATTCGCGAATGCGGGTGAGAAGGTCTGGTTCTGGTTCATCTGCACGGTCGGCGTCGCCGCCATTGTCAGCGGCTTCTTCATGGACTTTCCGAACTGGTGGAGCGCCTCCCGTGAAGGCATGCAGCTGGCGAACGTGGTCCATGCCGTTACCGGTATTCTTTGGATTGCGCTCTGGTTCGGCCATGCCTACATCGGCACCATCGGCACCGAGGGCGCCCTCGAGGGCATGACGACCGGGCGCGTGGACGTCAACTGGGCCAAGCAGCACCACGATCGCTGGTACGAGCAGGTGCAGTCGGCGGCCCGCGAGCAGGGCCGAGAGGCGACCACAGAGGTGAAAGGACAGCCGGCCTGACACAACACCCCCATGAGTGCGGGCTTCTGGATCCGCACCCGATGAAGCGACGCTCCTGCCTTGACGGGCAGGAGCGTTTTTTTTGTGCCGCGCTGCGCGCGACCGTGACACGTGACTTGTAACAGGTAACAAGAAAGACATGTCACGTGTTACGTGTTACGTGTTACTGGGTGGCGTCATTCGCGTAAAATCACCCCCGATACCACCCGTGTGAACGACTTATCAATGGCTGCGGTAATGAAACGCTTTCCCGAGTTCGTGCGCGAATCCATGCGCACGTCCGGCGCAGCGGCCACCTGCCTGCCGGTGCGGCTGGACGACGAGCGCTGGGAAACGGCGTTCTTCTTCCACCTGGCGGGACCGGAGTGCAAAGAGGACCGTCGTCTGATGAGAAAGCAGGGCGGGCCGCTGCCGGTGGGGCTGGAGACGGATTTGATCGAAACCGGGCACGCCGCGGTCGTCATGCTGCGGCCCGAGATCTATACCCGGAAAGACGATCCGCTGAGCTGCGAAATCCTGTTGACGCCGGGAGACGGGGGCGCGCATTTTGATGCCCTGAAGCTGCTGTCGGAGCAGCAGCGAATATGCTGGTTCTTCGGCGACCAGGCTTACTGGACGGTCCATTCCCAGCAGCTTCCCGTGGATGACGCCCAGCGCCTGGGCTTCGCTGAGCTGCTGCGCGACGCGCTTAAGCACGACACCATGGTGCGAATGACTGGACGTTACGACGCTCGGGCGGGGCTGGGCGAGATTGTCAAGCATTACGAGCTGCGCGCCGGTGCGCTACGCTCTGAGTACGCTTCCAGTGCCGCGGACAAGCCGCCGAGCTGAATGCCCGGACGCCTAAGGTTCATTGTCTTGATTCACAACCGCGAAATTTCGACATCCATGGATCCATTGATAACACATGGTTGCCGCGCTCTCGTACGGGTGGTGGCACTCTCGCTTGGCCTTGCTTTCGCGCCTTTTCCCGAGGTGGCCCTTGCCTCGGGGGAATCCGAATTCGAAAGAGTGCTGCGTGACGAAGACGCGGCCGCTATTCGCGCCCAGCTGGAAGAAGGCGCAGATCCCAACTTTCGCATGCGGAGCGGAAAGACGCCGCTGATCGTCGCGGCCAAGATCGGCGATCCGGAGCTGGTCAGACGGCTTCTCGATCTGGGCGCCGACGTCAACGCCGCCTCCGATACCGGCGGAACGCCACTCATGTTCGCCGCCATCCGGGGAAACCCGGAAACCGTCCGGGTGCTCATCGGCCACGGGGCCGATGTGAACGCGGTAGCCCACTTCAACTGGACCGCGCTGATGGTGGCGGCGGTAAAAGGTCACGATGTCGTTGTCGGCGTTCTTCTCGGTCACGGCGCCGATGCCAACGTGGCGGACACTTACGGCTGGACGCCTCTCATGCGTGCCGCTTACGAAAATCGCGCAGGCGCGGTGCGCGCATTCCTGAATAGCGGAAAGGCGGATCTGGACGCTGCGGACGAAACGGGATCGACCGCACTCCACCACGCCGCCGCCCAGGGCCACGTGGAAATCGCGCGCTTACTGCTGGACGGCGGCCACAGAATCGACCCCAGGAATCGCGAGGGCGTGACGCCGCTGGAAATGGCGCGGCGAATGGAGAAGGAGGAAACCGTTCGGTTTCTCGAATCTCGAGGCGCGAACTGACGGCGCGCAGTCAGCAGAGCATCTGGGTGGCCGAGTATTCCTCGATACTCGTGACGGTTGCAGTGCCGGAGACTTTTTCCTGGATGTCCGAGGTTTCGTATTCGAGCGCGAGCCTGAAAGCGAAGGTATCGAAAAATTTTCTATAGAGCTCGCCGCCGTAAGTCCCGCTCGCATAGATTGTGCCTTCTTTTTCATCGTACTCCAGCGCTATGGCGGCAAGGGGCTGAGGCGCCGGTCCGCCCAGCACGCGCGCCCCGCGCGCGGGATCGTAGACGCTCTTTTCCGAGCAGCAGTAAATCACGCCGGGCCTGCGGACGGTGTTTTCACCCCTGTCCTTGAAGCTCACGTCCTCGTGGCGATAGTTGATGAAGCTCACCGCTTTCGACGGGTGGGTCATCTTGTGGGCGCAGATGGCGCAAAACGAGACGATGGAGCGATGCGGTCCCACCCCGCCCCGCCAGCGGTATTCCTGGCCGGCTTCGGTCTTGAGCAGCTCGTTGCCGTTGGCGGGCTTGCCCAGGTTGAGCAGAAAGCAAGGCGTGGTGACGTAGGGATAGTTGAAGACGTAGCTTACGCCTTCCTCGAGACCCTGCGGCGAAATCGGCTTTTTCCGGACGTCCACCAGCTTGACCCGGTTGTACCGGTGCACGGAGGAATCCTGATTTGCGAGCAGGGACGGACTCGCGCTCACCGAGACGGCCGCAGAGGCGCAGATCTTGACGAAACCTCGTCGCTTTATCGTTTTCGGATCCAACTCTGAGTTCTGTCGTTTCGTTTGCGGAAACGCGCCCGTGGGTCGATAACGGGACGACAGTTTAAGGTATTGCCGTCGGCGCACCAAAACCCCGCCCTTCGCCACCGGGCACTGCGACCTTCGACATCCGTGGAGCGGGCGGGTTCACGCATTCACCGGGTGGCGCCGGCGGCCTTCAGGGCGGCGATGATCCCCGATTCCCCCACCATTTCGGCCGCCGCCAGCGCTGTCCAGCCGTCCACGGCCCGGGCGCGGGGATCGGCGCCCCGGGCCAGAAGCAGGTCGACCAGGTCCGCAAAGCCGTGATTGGCCGCATACATCAGCGCTGTCCGCCCGTCATCGGCATCCGGCGTATTGGGATCGGCGCCCGCAGCGAGCAGCATGCTGACCATGGGGGCGTGCCCCGTGCGCACCGCGTCAATGAGCGGCGTGCGACCGGACTCGCCGACGAGGTTGACGTCGGCTCCGGCGGCAACGAGTCGGCCGGCGACAAGCACGTGCCGCGCCAGTACGGCTTCTCCCAGCGGCGAAGCGCCGTCCTCGGCGCGCCGATTGGGATCGGCGCCCGCGTCCAGAAGCAGCGCAATCGTGTCCAGGTCGCCCCCGGACGAAGCCAGCAGCAAGGGCGTGCGTCCTTCTTTGTCCGGCCTGTCCGCATCCGCCCCGTTGAGGAGGAGCAGCTCCACCGTGCGGGCGTTGCTGCGTTTCGCCGCAATATGCAGGGGGCGACGCCCGTCGTCGCTCTGCTCGTCGACTCTTGCCCCGGCACCAATAAGCTCCACCGCGGTGCTCAACCCGGTCCTCGCGCCGGCCGCCCCCATGAGCGCCGTGTAGCCGTCGGTCGCCGGCTTGTTCGGGTCGGCGCCGCCCTGAATCAGCCGGCGCACCGAGTGCTCGTGTGCCCGCGATGCGGCTTCGATCAGGGCGGTGTTGCCGCGTTTGTCTTCCACCGCGTCGGGATCCGCGCCGCGCTCCAGCAGAGCGCCGACGATTTCCCGCTGATCGAATCGTGCCGCGAACATGAGCGCGGTCCAGTTCTCCGAGGATCGCGCGTTGACGTCCGCGCCGGCATCGAGGAGCAGAATCGACGCCCGCAGGTGACCGTTGGCGGCGGCGAGCATCAGCGGTGTAAGGTTTCCTCTGGGGACGTCCCGTGAATCCGGGTCCGCGCCGTTCTTGAGGGCATAGTCGACGAGCTCAGTCCGGCCGGCCTCCGCCGCCATGAGCAGGGCGAGATTGGCAACGTCCCCGGGTGATCGCTGCGCCAATGCGGCTGCCGTGGCGGCAGCGAGGAGCGCTCCGGCGGTGGTCCGAACGAAACGGGCGAAAGCGTCCCTGGCCCTGGGTCCGAGAAGTGGTCGCTTCTGCCGGAAGACCACCGCATCAGGACCGTGAATTGCCCCCGACCGGTGCCGGGGTTGGAAATCTGGCTCGCTGTGATGCATCTCGTGAATCCGGATATCGTACGCTGGAACGAAAAATATCGCGCGGCCTCCGAAGCGGCCTTTGCGCAACCGGATGGGCTCCTGGTCGAGCATCAGGCGCTGCTCGTCAACGACGCCTGCGCTCTGGACGTGGCCTGCGGCGCCGGGGCGAATGCGATATTCGCCGCGCAGCACGGCTGTCGCGTGGTGGGCGTGGATGCGAGCCTCCAGGGTCTGCGTATCGCGGCGCAGCGCGCCAAGGCGAAAGCGCTTGCGCTTTCGCTCGTTAACGCGGATCTGGAGACCTGGCGTCCGCCGCCGGAGCGTTTCGACCTGGTGATGGTGTTTCGCTACCTCGACCGCGCGCTCTTGCCTTCCCTTCAATCGACGATTCGTCCCGGCGGCGTGATGATCTACAAGACCTACAATCGTAACTTTCTCGAGCAAAAACCGGGAATGAACCCGCGCTATCTCCTCCAGCCCGGAGAGCTGAAGCGTTGCTTTGCGACTTTCTGCGAGCTTGCGACCAACGACGGGGCAGCCAACCGGGAGGTGTATTCATGGTGGATTGGAAGAAAGACTAAAACATGACACCGAACGCCGATGACGCTGCGCCTCAGTCCACCGAGATGAAGCGCAAGGACGCTTCATCTTTCTCTCTACCGAAACGCCAGATGTCGAGGCACATTTCGATGAAGCCTTCTTCGTGGTCGAAGCTTTCCGCATCTGCCCGGACCTTGAGCGGCCTCAGCTCATCTCGCAACACGATCAGCGCTCCGTCCTGCTGCAATTCCCCCACCGCGAACAGCTCGGCGAGGTCCTGGAGCAGGTAGTCTCCGTCGGCATATTCGTGGACGAGCTCTGAGGTGTCGCCCTCACCCACGAAGTAAACGCCGGGAGTCTTGTCTTCGTCTCTCATCGCGGCGGTTCGTTAATCACTCGCTTGTGCCTCCGCCTTCGCCGAGCCTGAAATACTCAGCTATGCTGACTTCCCGCGTGGCCCCGACTTGGAGTTCCAGCTCCGCGCTGCCGCGGTGGTTGATTCCCGTAATTTTTCCCGTAAGCCGCTCTCCGCCCACGGTCAGCGTCACCTGTTCGCCGATGCCGTCGGCGCGAAGCGTCCACGCTTTGCGCACGGGCTCGAAACCTTCCTCTGACCATCGATTTATCCAGGAGAGGAAGTGGCGGCTGAAGCCTTGGAGCAGCGCATCGACGGTTGCTTCAGGCGTGCCGCTGGCGCGAATGCTGTTGAAGCGTTCGGGTTCGGGGTTCGGCGGATGCTCCGCTACGTTGATGCTCACTCCCAGCACCAGCCAGGGATAGGGATCTGCACCTTCTTCCGGCGCCGAGATCTGCACCATTCCGCTTTTCAGATCGTTAATGAAAATCTCGCCCGGCCAGCGCCAGCGTAAGCCGGTCATCGCCGAAACTTCTTCCGCGATGGCCGCTCCGGCACTGATGGTCGCAAGGTAAATAAGCTGCTGCGCGGTGACATTGTCGTATTCAGGCTCGATGATCAGCGCGCAGTGCAGATTGCCGCGGGGAGCGTGCCACCGTTTCCCGGAAGCCGTGCGCGCGTCAGTCTGCTCCCCGGCCCAAATCAACGTGCCTTCGCCGGCGCCCCGGCGGGCGCGGCGGACGGCTTCCTCGACCACGCTGTCCACGCAATCGAGGATCACGAGCTCGTACGCGGCAGGCAAGGCGGGGAGGTCGGGGGGCATGCTGCGACTTTTATTCTGCTTCCCGGGTGTCATTGCGACGCTGAAGCGATCGCCGCAAGGCGTTTACAATCCAGTTTACTGAACGCCGATAGTTTACCCTTGTACC
>DATIPL010000660.1:0-6125 GCA_035471965.1 Gammaproteobacteria bacterium | reverse complement strand
GCGGCGGATGTGGCCGAGATCGACGCGCTCAATATTCTCAGGGCGAGCCTGCTGGCCATGGCCCGGGCGGTCACGGCCCTCGCGATTGCCCCCCAGCGGGTGCTGGTCGACGGCAATCATCTGCCTCAGCTGCACTGCGAGGCGCGCGCAGTGGTGGGCGCAGATCGTCTGGTGCCGGAGGTCAGCGCGGCGTCCATTCTGGCCAAGGTGGCGCGTGACGCAATGATGATGGAGCTGGATCGGCGCTACCCGCAGTACGGCTTCGCCCGCCACAAGGGCTACGCCACGGAAGCGCATCGCGCGGCGCTGAAGCAGCACGGTCCCTGTCCGCTGCATCGTCGCACCTTCGCCCCCGTGCGGGAGGCCCTGGAAGCCCCCGTCGGACGGGCGTTTCCGGCACGCGTCCTATAACCCCTTTCTATTCGTTACCATAGGCGGACTCCTATGGCGAACGGATTCGTACACCTCCACCTGCACACCGAGTACTCTCTCGTCGACGGCATCGTGCGCATCAAAGCGCTGGTGGACGCGGTGGCCGCAGCCGGCATGCCGGCGGTGGCGGTGACCGAGAAGGGCAACCTTTTCTCCGCCATCAAGTTCTACCGCACCGCCGCCGCCGCCGGCGTCAAACCCGTGATCGGCGCCGATATGACGCTGTATAACGCCGTCGATCCCAATCAGCCGTCGCGCCTGGTACTGCTGTGCCAGAACCTCGAGGGTTACCGCAACCTGTGCCGCCTGGTCACGCGCGCTTACCTCGACGGCCGCGTGGGCGGAGCACCGATGCTGCTGCCGCAATGGCTCGAGGCCCAGAGCGACGGCCTGATTGCGCTTTCCGGCGGCCTCGGCGGCGACGTGGGCCAGGCGCTGCTCTCGGCGCGTCCCGAGGAGGCAGATCGGCGGCTCGAGGCGTGGCTCGGACACTTCGGCGAGCGCTTCTACCTGCAGCTCACCCGAAGCGGGCGCGAGAACGAGGAGGCTTATGTCGGCGCGGCCCTGGAGCTGGCCGATCGCGCCGGCGTGCCGGTGGTGGCGAGCAACGAAGTCTGTTTCCTGTTGAAGGAGGACTTCGAAGCCCACGAGGCCAGGGTTTGTATCCATCAGGGACGCACACTGGCCGATCCCAGGCGCCCCAGGCCATATTCCGATCAGCAGTATCTGCGCAGCGCCGAGGAAATGGCGGCACTGTTCTCGGACCTGCCCGAGGCGCTCGAAAACAGCGTCGAGATCGCCAGGCGCTGCAGCCTCGAGCTGGGCTTTGACCAGAGCCACTTACCGAAATTTCCACTGCCCAGGGGACGCTCGCTCGAAGGCTGGCTGCAATCGGAATCCAGGCAAGGCCTCGAGCGCCGTCTCGAGACGCAGCCTGCGGACAAGCGCAGCATTCCCGACGAGGTCTATGGCGCGCGGCTCGATTCCGAGCTGGAAGTGATCAACGGAATGGGCTTCGCCGGCTACTTTCTCATCGTTGCGGATTTCATTCAGTGGGCGCGTCAAAACGGCGTACCCGTCGGCCCCGGGCGCGGCTCGGGAGCCGGATCCCTGGTGGCCTACGCGCTCGGCATCACCGACCTGGATCCTATCGAGCACGATCTGCTGTTCGAACGTTTTTTGAATCCCGAGCGCGTATCCATGCCGGACTTCGACATTGATTTCTGCATGGAAGGACGCGATCGGGTGATCGAGTACGTCGCGCACAAGTACGGCGCGGATGAAAACGACGGCGCCCGGGTTGCGCAGATCATCACCTTCGGCACCATGGCGGCGAAGGCGGTGGTGCGCGACGTTGGCCGGGTGCTCGGACATCCTTACGGTTTTGTCGATCAGCTGGCCAAGCTGATTCCCTTCGAGCTCGGCATGACTCTGGAAAAGGCGCTTGAAAGCGAGGAGCGGCTGCGCGAGCGCTACCGGCAGGAAGAGGAGGTGCGCACGCTCATCGACCTGGCGCGCAAGCTCGAGGGCCTGGCTCGTAACGCCGGCAAACACGCCGGCGGCGTGGTCATTGCGCCGACGTCGCTGACCGACTTCACTCCGCTTTACCGGGAGCACGGCGCTACCGGAGTGGTGACCCAGTTCGATAAGGACGACGTCGAAGCCGTGGGCCTGGTGAAGTTCGATTTCCTGGGCCTGCGAACTCTGACCATCATCGATCGCGCGGTGCGCAGCATTAATGCCGCGCGCGAGCGAAACGGGGAGGCCGTTCTCGATATCGTGTCCATTCCCATTGACGACGCGCCCACTTACGAGCTCATCCGCAGCGCCCGCACCACCGCGGTGTTTCAGCTCGAGTCCCACGCGATGAAGGATCTGATCCGTCGTTTGCAGCCGGAGAACTTCGAGGATCTCACCGCGCTGAACGCGTTGATTCGTCCGGGACCGTCGGAGCTTGCCGACGACTTCATCGCCAGGAAGCACGGGCGGCAGGGAGTGGAATACCTGCACCCGGAGCTGAAGAGCGTGCTGGAAACCACCTACGGCGTCATCCTCTACCAGGAGCAGGTGATGCAGATCGCCCAGGTCCTGGCGGGCTATTCGCTGGGATATGCCGATCTGCTTCGCCGCGCCATGGGCAAGAAAAAGCCCGAAGAAATGGCCAAGCAGCGCAAATTTTTCCTCAAGGGTGCAAGACGGAGGGGCGTCGACGAGCGAAAGGCGAGCGAGATTTTCGATCTGATGGAAAAGTTTGCCGGTTACGGATTCAACAAGTCTCATTCCGCCGCCTATGCGCTGATTGCGTACCAGACCGCCTGGCTCAAGACCCATTACCCGGCCGACTTCATGGCGGCGGTGCTGTCGTCGGACATGGACAACACCGACAAGGTCGTGCTGTTCATGGACGATTGCGGCGAGATGGAACTCAACATCGTGCCCCCCGACGTGAACGTTTGCGAGCACGCCTTCACAGTCGCAGACGAGCGCACCATTCGTTACGGGCTTGGTGCGGTGAAGGGTGTGGGCGCGTCCGCGATCGCGACGGTCGTCGCCGAACGCGAAAGAAACGGCCGCTTCGAGGATCTGTTCGACTTCTGTCGCCGGGTGGACGGGAAAAAGGTCAACCGCCGTGTCATCGAGGCGCTGATTCGCTGCGGTGCCCTGGACGAGCTGGGGCCTTCGCGGGCATCGCTGATGGCGACTTTGACCCGCGCTCTGAAGCTTGCCGAACAGCACGCGCGTGACGCGTCGGCCGGCCAGAACGACATGTTCGGCGAAGCGGTGAGCGCCGGCAATGGAGAGCGCAGCTTTGCCGACGTTCCCGAATGGTCCGATGAGGAGCGGCTGGCGGGAGAAAAGGAGACCCTCGGACTTTACCTCAGCGGTCATCCGGTGCGCCGCTTCGAAGCGGAGCTCACCCGGCTCACCGGCCGGCGCATCTCGGAGCTCAAGAGCGACAGCGTGGAAAGCTGCCTGGTGGCGGGACTTCTGGTACGGATGCGCACCATCAACACGCGCAACGGGCGCATGGCGGTGCTCACCCTGGACGACGACACCGGCCGAATCGAGGCCGTGGTGTACTCCGATCTCTATCAGAAGCACCGCGACATTCTCGTGAGCGACAAGGTGCTGGTGCTGGAAGGCACGGTCAACCGGGATGACTATACCGGCGAGCCATCGCTGAAAGTAAGCGACATCCACGATCTCGACGGCGCCCGGGAGCGGCGCGCCAGGCATCTGCTGGTGCACCTGGATCGAGAACAATCGCAAAACGGAACGGTGCAGGCGCTGGCCGAGATTCTTTCTCCGTTTCGCGACGGACGAACGCCGGTATGCGTGGAATACTGCCGCGGAGACGCCAAGGTGCGGGTGCCGCTGGGAAACGACTGGCGGGTTTCACCAACGGAAGAGTTGTTGAGCCGCCTGAAACAGTTGGCAGGAAACGACGGCGTAGAGTTGGAGTACTGAACGGTGGGTATTTCGTCGTGAAAAGTTCTGAGTATTTGTTCGTAGATGGGAGACGGAAGATGGTAGATGGGGGCGGGCACGTTAATCGTCGTACTTCTCCCATCTGCCTTCTACTATCTACCATCTACCGTTTAATAAATTCCGATATACGACATACGACATACGATATACGATCACTTCTATGCAGTGCTCGACTCGAACCTGGAGAACTTTTTTATAAGCCTCTGTATCAGGGGCATTTTGTTCTATATTCATTCAATGTGGGGTGACACCTTAAGTTGCCCAAGGGCTCCAAGATGATAGCAACCACACCGGAATCGGCGGTCGCAGCCTCCAAGCAGATAGCAAAGGATTTACGGATGAATCTCGATTTTCTCGAATTCGAACAGCCCATCGCCGAGCTCGAGGCCAAGATCGAGGAGCTTCGCCGGGTCGGCTCCAACACCGAGCTCAATATCGGAGACGAGATCGAGGATCTGCAGGAGAAGAGCGACGAGCTCACGCGCTCCATCTTTTCCAGGCTCGACGCGTGGCAGATTTCTCAGCTGGCGAGACATCCGCAGAGACCCTACACGCTCGATTACGTGGAGCGCTTGTTCACCGACTTCCAAGAGCTCCACGGAGACCGCGCCTTTGCAGACGATGCCGCAATCGTTTCAGGGCTGGCGCGACTGGACGGCCGATCGGTGGTCGTCGTCGGACACCAGAAAGGGCGCAACACCAAAGAGAAGCTCGACCGCAGCTTCGGCATGCCGCGTCCGGAGGGTTACCGCAAGGCGCTTCGAATCATGCGCATGGCGGAAAAGTTCCGATTACCGATACTGACCTTTATCGACACCCCCGGTGCTTACCCGGGCATCGGCGCGGAAGAGCGCGGTCAGAGCGAAGCCATCGCCCGCAACCTTTTCGAAATGGCGCGACTCGAGACGCCGATCATCTGCACGGTCATCGGAGAAGGGGGATCCGGCGGCGCCCTGGCCATCGGCGTGGGCGACAGCGTGCTGATGCTCCAGTACAGCACCTACTCGGTGATTTCTCCGGAAGGCTGCGCGTCGATCCTGTGGAAGAGCGCGGAAAAAGCCGCCGACGCGGCGGAAGCCATGGGTATCACCTCGGGACGTCTGAAAGAGCTCGAGCTCATCGACCACGTTATCGAGGAGCCGCTGGGCGGCGCCCACCGTGACGTGGACGAGACCGCCCGTCGGATAAAGCGGATGCTGCTGGCGGAACTGAAACGCCTCTACCGGCTGGATCCGGAATCGCTGGTCGCTCGCCGGTACGATCGCCTCATGGCGTACGGGAAGTACCGCGAAGGCGAAGAATGAGCCGACGCTACTTCACCGTATCCGAAGCCAACCAGATGATCCCGGAGCTCGAATCCCGCTTCGGCCGCATGCTGCAGCTGCACGCTCAGATCCGCGCCGCCTATGATCGCCTCGAGGATGCGGGCTTTGCGCCCGAGGAAGAGGACTTCGAGATTTCACCGCAGAACGCCGATACCGAAGTGACCCGGGACCTGGCAGAGCTGCGCACGCTGATGAATGCGCTGCGTACGGATCTCGAGGAGCTTCACCGGGAGGGCTGCATCGTCAAGGACATCGGTTCCGGGCTGGTGGACTGGTATGCGCAGAAAGACGGGCGCGAAGTCTTTCTGTGCTGGAAGCTGGGTGAGAAGTCGGTCAATTACTGGCACGAGCTGGAAGGCGGATTCGACGGCAGAAAGCCGGTGTCGGAGCTTTAGACACACGGCGCAATACGCTTCGCTATCGCGCCCTACGCCTTCTGTTGGCGCGCATCTGCGCTCCGTCCGCGGGCTTCGCTACTTTCTCGGAGCCGTGGTTTCCTTCAGGCTCGACTCGTTCTGCCGAATCACCGAGGCCAGCAGCTCTCCCGAAAAACGGCACATCAGGGTGAGCAGCGTCTGGTCGTCGTGATTGAACAGCTTTCCGTCGTGCTTGTTCAACACCTCGATGACGCCCAGCACCTGTCCGCCGCCGATCACCGGCGCAGCCAGCATGGAGCGGGTCTTGAATCCGAATTCCTCGTCGATACCCGGATAAAACCGCTCATCTGACTGCACGTCATTGACGATCACGGATTTCTGATTTTCCGCCACCCACCCGCCGATGCCCTTACCCGGCGGCAGGCGTCGCCACACCAGCTCATCGGCGGGAAGGTCGCCGTGGGCGACAACGAACACCAGCTCCCGGGAATCCTCGTCCAGA
>DATIPL010000659.1:0-5717 GCA_035471965.1 Gammaproteobacteria bacterium | reverse complement strand
GGCCGCCTCTGCCTCGAAGCCAGCGGCCCGACAAAGCCCCGGCGACTCCGCCCGGTGCAAATGATATACCGCGAAAGCTCCTTAAGCGCCTACCCTGTATACGGCCTGACATCGGCGCAATACGCTTCGCTATTGCGCCCTACGGCGCTACGGTGCTTGAGGACTGGCCCGCAAGCGGGCTCCTAGGGAATTGTCGAAGCTTTCGCGTCACACCAGCGTCAGCTAACACTCAATCACGTTGACCGCCAGACCGCCCCGCGCGGTCTCCTTGTATTTGGTCTTCATGTCGGCGCCGGTTTCGCGCATGGTCTTGATTACTTTGTCCAGCGACACGAAATGCTTGCCGTCGCCGCGGAGCGCCATGCGCGCGGCGTTGATGGCCTTGACCGCGGCGATGGCGTTGCGCTCGATGCACGGCACCTGCACCAGGCCGCCCACGGGATCGCAGGTAAGGCCCAGGTTGTGCTCCATTCCGATCTCTGCAGCGTTCTCCACCTGCTCGGGCGTCCCGCCCAGCACTTCCGCCAAAGCGCCCGCCGCCATGGAGCAGGCCGAGCCTACCTCGCCCTGGCAGCCTACCTCGGCGCCCGAAATCGACGCGTTCTCCTTGTAAAGGATGCCGATGGCGGCAGCCGTGAGCAGAAAGCGCACGATGCCCTCCTCGTCCGCACCTTTACAGAAATTGAGGTAGTAGTGCATCACCGCCGGAATAATCCCGGCAGCGCCGTTGGTGGGCGCGGTGACCACGCGGCCGCCGGCGGCATTCTCTTCGTTCACTGCCAGCGCGTAGAGATTCACCCAGTCCATGACAATGAAGTGATCCTCGGCGGCGGAATGGGACTGCGCTTTGAGCTTGCGATAGAGGGCCGGCGCGCGCCGTTTCACTTTCATACCGCCGGGCAGCACGCCTTCATGACGGTAACCGTTCTCGACGCACTCCTTCATCACGCTCCAGATCTTCAGCAGCCCTTCGCGGATTTCGTTTTCACTGCGCCAGGTCTTCTCGTTCTCCATCATGAGCGAGCTGACGCATTTGCCTTCCTGGGCGCAGAGCTCGAGCAGCTTGACCGCCGTAGTGAAGTGGTGCGGCAGCTTGGTGTCGTCCTCCATGATGCGATCCGCGCCGGCCGCTTCCTCGTTGACCACGAAGCCACCACCGACGGAGTAGTACACCTTGCCGCAGATCTCTTCGCCGGACTCGTCGAAAGCGGCAAAACGCATGCCGTTGGGATGATACGGCAGACTCCTGCGGCGATGAAAAACAAGGTGCTCGCGCTCGTCGAAAGCTATCTCCCGCTTACCCAGCAGCGAAATCCTGCCCTGCTCGCGAATGCGCGACAGACGTTCCGGAATGAGTTTCGGATCGATCAGCTCCGGAGCTTCGCCTTCCAGACCGAGAAGCACGGCCTTGTCGCTGCCGTGGCCTTTTCCCGTAGCCCCCAGGGATCCGAAAAGCTCCGCGCGCACGGACGCAATGCGAACCAGAAGACCGTTCTCCTCCAGCCCGTTGGCATAGGTGAGCGCCGCGCGCATGGGACCCACGGTGTGCGAGCTCGAGGGCCCGATTCCGATCTTGAACAGGTCGAAGACGCTGACGGCCATGGCTGGATATGCGTTACGCGTAACGCGAGCTTATACGTTGCCCGCTGTGGGAGCCCGCCTGCGGGCAAACTTCCACGAGCCCGAACATCGTGCACGCTCGGTCACGCATTGCGAGCGACGCAATCAACCCGCGCTCTTCAGCTTCGCCTGCGCCGCGCCGTGGCCGTAAACGGGAAAGCACGTAGGGCGCAATAGCGAAGCGTATTGCGCCGACCTGTGGGATGCACCGTGCGCTGGCCGACATACGATATACCCTGTCTGGCTCACCCCGCGCTCTTCAGCTTCGCCTGCGCAGCGCCGTGGCCGTAAACGGGAAAGCGCGCGCACAGCTCGCTCACCCTGGCGCGCACATGGTCGAGCACGGACTCGTTCTCATGGTCGTTCATGACGTCGCACATCCAGTTGGCCACGTCGCGCACCTCCGCCTCCTTGAATCCGCGGGTGGTCACCGCCGGGGTACCGATGCGGATGCCGCTGGTGACGAAAGGCGACTGCGGATCGTTGGGCACGGTGTTCTTGTTCACCGTGATGTGTGCGTTGCCCAGCGCCGCATCCACCGCTTTGCCGGTGATTCCTTTGTCGATGAGATCGATCAGCATCAGGTGGTTGTCGGTGCCGCCGGAGACGATCTTGTAGCCGCGCGACATGAACACCTCCGCCATGGCGCGGGCGTTCTGAACCGTCTGCTCCTGGTACTGCTTGAACCCGGGCTCCATGGCTTCCTTGAAGGCCACCGCCTTGGCGGCGATGACGTGCATCAGCGGCCCGCCCTGCCAACCGGGGAAGACCAGGCTGTTGAGCCTCTTGCCGATCCCCGGATTGGCCCTGGCCAGGATCAAACCGCTGCGCGGACCGCGAAGGGTCTTGTGAGTGGTACTGGTGACCACGTCGGCGTAGGGAACCGGGTTGGGGTAGTGACCGGTAGCGACCAACCCTGCCACGTGGGCCATATCTACCAGGAAGAATGCGCCCACGGCGTCGGCGATGGCGCGGAAGCGCTCATACTCGAGCACGCGGGAATAGGCCGAGAAGCCCGCAAGGATCAGCTTCGGTCTGTGTTCCTTCGCCAGCGCTTCCACCTGGTCGTAGTCGATCATGCCGCTTCGAGGATCCAGACCGTACTGAACCGCCTTGAACACCTTGCCCGAGAAGTTCACGTGAGCGCCGTGGGTCAGGTGCCCTCCATGGGCGAGGCTCATGCCGAGCAGAGTGTCGCCGGGATTGAGCAGTGCAAAATAGGCCGCCGCGTTGGCCGAGGATCCGGAGTGAGGCTGCACGTTTGCATAATCGGCGCCGAACAGCGCCTTGGCGCGGTCGATGGCAAGCTGCTCGCACACGTCCACATGCTCGCAACCGCCGTAATAGCGCTTTCCGGGGTAGCCCTCGGCGTATTTGTTCGTGAGGAGCGACCCCTGGGCCTCCAGCACACGGGGGCTGGCATAGTTTTCCGAGGCGATGAGCTCCACGTGGGCTTCCTGGCGGGCGTTCTCCGCCTGTATTGCGGCCCAAAGCTCGTCGTCGTACCCCGCAATGCCGTCCTTGAAATCAAACATCTCGCTCTCCCCGACCGTTGTCTCCCGCCGAATGCTGAATCTGATATCGAAAAGCGATGTCCTGGTCGATTTTCGACGCCCATCGGCGAAGACACAGTCGCCGCCTCGCGCCATCGTTCAATACCCGAAAGGCCTGATCGCTGCCGGCGCTTCCCGCGCAATGCTCCGCCGCATTGCTGAAAAGCCCGGAATGCGCCGTTCCCGGTCAATCCGTTCGCCGGGACAATGGTCCACCGGACTCCCGTCCTCGACCCAGCTCACCCCCGTGCCGAAAGCAGGCTGCGGAAGAACCGGGCTCTTCCGCAGCCTGCCGATAGACCATGCGGGCAACGCCCGGCGCGCTCGCGTCATCGCCTGTATCAACGCATCGGTCAGTCATTACACCCCGCGGCCGCGAAGCTTACAAGGCGCGCTCCCAACTCCCTATTTCGTCTACGACACCCGGATATCTTGCGGCGACGGCGAAGAGTGAGATGTGCTGCGAGAGGCCCGTCCGTTTTCGGGGGTCGTGCCCCATCCGCCTGCCTTTCGACGAACCGCGACGATTCCCGGAGGAGCGCCCTGCCGACTTCGCGCCTCCGCGCCTCGGTGGCGCAAGGGGGCGCGAACCGGCGGGTTCCGATGCGGCGGACTCCCTCTGAACGCTTCGATGTCCGCTCGGGTGAGAGGACGTTCCGGCGCAATACGCTGCGCTATTGCGCCCTACGACTCCGGGGCGCTTCCTTGTCCGATCGGGGAAATGAGCGCCCGTGGAAGCAGGCGCGGCCGCGAATCGGTAGCAGCATCGGCACCGTACCTGACTCGATTCCTCCAGAAACCCGATCGCGGGCCGACAGTCCGGGGGAGAATGGCGTGCACAACACACGCTGGGGACGTTTCCGCGCAATACGCTGCGCGATTTCGCCCTGCACCTCTGGTGCCCCCGGGGAGCGTGCGGGAGCGAGCTTGCCCGGGAATGCGGTTTAAGAAGCCAGATTCCCCTAGAATGCGCGCCCAGGCATCCGGCGAAGCCGGTGGACCTGCAAATCACCCCTCATCACTCTCGAATCACTTTTCATCCCCATGAGCCATCTTTCCGACGTCATCGATTCCGGCCGCTTCGTCATCACCAGCGAGCTCAACCCGCCCAAAGGCACGGACTTGCGGCCCTTGTTCGAGAAGGCGGACATGCTCAAAGGCGCCGTGGACGCCTTCAACCTCACGGACTCCCACGCCGCTCACATGGCCATGGCGCCGATGGCGGCGGCTCACCTTTTGCGCCAGCGCGGCATCGAGCCCATCCTGCAGCTCACCACCCGCGATCGGAACCGCATCGCGCTGCAGTCCGATCTGCTCGGCGCTTACGCGCTCGGCATCGAGAACGTGGTCTTCATGGGTGGGGACCCGCCCACGGCCGGCGATCACCCTGATGCCAAGCCGGTCTTCGACGTTTACAGCTCCATCATGCTCCGGGCTGCCCGCGGCATGGAAAGCGGTCACGACATGTCCGGCAACGCGCTGCACGGCAACCCGCGCTTCTGCCTGGGCGCCGTGTGCAATCCCGGGGCCGGCGACCTCGACGAGGAGGTGCGCCGGATGGAAGAGAAGCTGGAAGCCGGCGCGCGCTTCTTTCAGACCCAGGCCGTGTACGAGCCGGCCAAGTTCGAACGCTTCGCCCACGCGGTGAACGGGCTCGGCGCCACCGTGCTCGCGGGGATAATTCCGTTGAAGTCCGCGCGCATGGCACGCTATATGAACACGCGCGTTCCCGGCATCCGCGTGACCGAAGCGCTCATAAACCGCATCGCCGATGCCAGGGACCGGAGAAAAGTCAGCATCGAGATCGCCGCCGGCATCGCTTCCGAGGTGCGTGACATGTGCCAGGGCCTGCACATCATGGCCATCGGCTGGGAAGACATCATTCCGAAAATCCTCGACGCCGCCGGGGTTAAACGCAATCGCTGATGCATGATGCGCGCCTGCGCCCGAATCGTGTTGAGCCGGGCGGATGGTTTACATCGTAAACCGGGGACATCGTTTACACCTATCCGCCGGGGCATCGCATGATTTTGCCGAGCAGGCGTAGCGCGCAATAGCGAAGCGTATTGCGCCGGACCGCCTTCTGCGACGAGACCGGGTTTCAGCCGCGGAAAAAGGAAGGGCCCCGAAGGGCCCTTCCGCTGCTTTCACGCGGGGGAAGCGTGACAGGCAAGGGGACCGCTTATTGACGCCAGAACGGCTTCGCGGCCTCCCGTAGAGCATCGTACCTCGAAAGGCCGATGTCGCGAAGCAGTCTTTCGTCGAGCTCGAGCAGGTGGCGGCGCTGATCGGCCCGCTCCTGCCAGGTCTCGAAGGTCCCCACCAGGGTGCGGAAAGCCTTGGAGAGAGAAGCACTTATGCCAACGACCGGCGCCTCCTGAAGCGCGGCGCCGGAGATCCGCTCATTGTGGACACTGGTCGTGTTCATGGTCATACTCCTGAAAAATTCTAAGTCTCGGTTAAATCCTCCGGGAATGCTTTTTATCCCGGCTGACGGAAAGTGTAGGCAATGATGCGGCGCAACAACAAACGATATATTTTCAC